>CAKPDZ010000026.1 GCA_934149155.1 uncultured Clostridia bacterium
TATTAGAATTAGAAGTATTTAATATATTATTCATATTATTAATCATCTCTGGAGAAATTTGACTAAGGATGTTATTTAAATTATTTTCGTTAGGGGTTGTATTTGTATTAGAATTAGAAGTATTATTTTGCAAATTGTTCATCATTTGTTTGATATCATCAGGAATATTGCCACTGTCTACCATTTTTTTTACATTAGCAAATAAATCATCCATATTATTAGACATTGTATCACCTCTAAATAATTTATGTTTTTTATTTGCATTATATGTTAGTAATAGAAAATTTGTTACAATATAATTATGTAAAACATATTTACAAAGTATAGGAAAAATAGTATAATAGAATATATTATGTATATATTGATAAATAAGAATTTTTTTATCAATATGAAAAAATATTTGATTTCTATTATGAAAAAGGAGGATTCATAGTGAATAATAAAGAAATAATTGCTACATTTGAAAAAGATAATCGGAAATGCTTTGGGAAATATAATAAAGCATTTGTAATTGGAAAAATTATTGAGGAATTTGAGGAGGCTGAAATTGAAGACGGAAAAGTATATAATACAAAAGTAAGAACACAGAGAAGCACCGGATTAATTAATATTGTTCAGATTACCATTCCGGAAGAACTAAAAAAATCTGAGGATTATTTGGAAAAAGAGGTAATAATTACTGGTGAATATAGATCATCTTTAGAAAACGGACATAAAAGAATGTTTTTATATGCCAGAACACTGGAAATTTATACTGATTCAGTATTGCCAGAAGAAACAAACTTAGTATATCTAGAAGGATTTCTTACTAAAAAACCGTTTACTAAAAATGAGGATGTTCCAAAACGTAAGTTAGCATCATTTTGTATTGCAGTAAGGAGAAAGGATAGCACAAATCCAGAAGATGCTGATTATATTAATTGCATTGCTTGGAATAAGAACCAAGATGTTATAAAAAATTATACACAAGGACAACTTGTAAAATTATATGGGTTAATGCATAGTAGAAAAGGGGAATTGGCCCCAATATATTCAGTAAAAGTATTTGAATTTGCATAGCATAATAGAAACAAATAGAAGAGAGTGTTAAAAATACACTCTCTATTTATATTATAGGAAAGTTATTTGTAACAAAATGTTATACAAATTGTTAAAAAAACTTGTAATTTTCGACAATATATAATAAAATATAAAACACAAAACAAAAGAAAATAATAGAATAAAAAAATATATATCACAAAATGTAAAAAACTTTTTTATAGTAGAGTACTAAAAAAGACAAAAAACACGAAAGAAAAGGATTAAAATATTGCTATATTATGAAAAGTTTATGAGGTGGTAAGGATGTTAAAAAATTTATTAAATATAAAAAATATAATTATATACATAATTGCATTTATGATATCAACAATTGGAATGGGACAAGCAGTTTCTCCGTTTAGTATAGCAATAGTAGCAGCAAGTTTAGCAGGAGGAATTCCAGCTATATTAGTAGTAATTGCAGGACTTATTGGAAATTTAGTAGGAGTAGGAGCAATTGGAACACTAAATTACATATTAATAATATTAATGCTATTAATATTAATGTGTATAAAACCTCCAAAAGAAAATGATCAATATAAAAATGAACAAATACAGATTTCGGGACATGTTTTTTTAAGTATATTATTAGTAATGATTGCTAAATTGATATTAACAAGATTTACAATAGGGGATATGTTATTACATATTACATTAGCTGTATTTTCTGTAGTATTTTATAAAATATTTGTAAACTCATTAGTTGTAATTCAAGATATAACTGAAAAAAATGCATTTTCAATAGAAGAAGTAATTGGGGCTAGTTTACTAGTTTCAATAGCTTTTTCAGCGTTTGGGGATTTTTCAATATTAGGATTATCTATTAGAAATGTTTTAAGTATATTTATAGTGTTAATATTAGGTTGGAAAAATGGAATATTAGTTGGTGCAACAGCGGGAGTAACAATAGGTGTAACTTTAGGGATTATTGTACAAAATGAACCAATAGTAGTTGCTATATATGCTCTTTCTGGAATGATTGCAGGATTTTTAAATAGGTTTGGCAAGATAGGAGTAATTATAGGTTTTCTTGCAGGAAATGGAATATTATTGTATGCATCAAAAGGAACTACAACAGATGTAGTAGTATTTAAAGAGGCTTTAATTGCATCATTAGGATTACTTGCAATTCCTAAATGGGTAGGAATAAATATAGAAGAGCTTATTAAAAGTGACAATATGTTGCCAGAATATAATAAAAGAGGATTAGAGCAGAGTAAGGAAACAATAAATCAACTTAATATGGTGTCAGAGACAATAAAAGATATAGCAAACACATATCAAGAAAAAAATGATACCAATATGTACTTTAAAAATAGACAAGAGTTTATTACAGAACTGTTAAATAATTTAGATGGACTTGAAGAGAATATGTTATATGATGATATGACACAATCAGAAAATAAAATAGTTTATGAGTTATTTGATATCTTATTAGATAAGCAAGAAATAGATAGAGAAGATTTATTAAAAACATTTGCAAAATTTAATAATTATATAGTTCAATATAATGATGAAAAAATCAGTAAAAGGATGAATGATGATATTGAGCAAATTGTTAAAGCTGTAAATTATGCATATAAAGTAAGTAAATCAAATTTTATATGGGAAGAAAAAGTAAAATCAAATAAAAAGAATGTACAAGCTCAACTTGATGGTGTTTCTAAAGCAATTTCAAGTATTGCAGTAAAAATCGAAAATGAAATAAAACAAGATAAAGATTTTGATGATGCAAAAATTAAAGTAATAAAGGCTTTAGAAATCAAGGGAATTTTAGTTGATGGAATTGAGATAAATAAAAAAGATAACAGGTATTTTATTGATGTATATTTACAGAAAAATGGGAAAATAAGTGAAAATGCTGATTTTGACAAAATTCAAAAAGTATTAGAAAAAAGTTTGAATGAAAAGTTAATGAGAAATGAAACTAAAATTAAAAAGTTAAATAAACAAGGAAAAAGAATAATAAGCTTTTTATCAGCAGATAAATATACAATTCAAATAGGACAAGCAGCTAAAATAAAGAATGATAGCCCTGTTTCTGGAGATAGTTTATTACAAATACGTTTAAATGATGGAAAATATTTGGTTGCTATAAGTGATGGAATGGGAACTGGACCAGAGGCAAGAAAAAGTAGTCAAATAGCAATAAAAATGCTTGAAAGATTATTGATGTCTGGATTTGATAAAGATACATCAATAGATTTAATAAATACAACAATTATGAATGCAAATGAAGAAATTTTTGCTACTTTAGATATTGCAATTATCGATTTATATAATGGAAAAGTAGAATTTATCAAAAATGGAGCATGTCCTACATATGTAAAAAATAAGAGAAAAGTCCAAATTGTAAAATCTTTGAGTTTACCAGCAGGAATTTTAAATAACATTAATTTGACTACATATGATAAAGATGTAGAAAATCAAGATATTTTTGTTATGTGTAGTGATGGAATCTTAGACGCTAATGTTGAGTATAAAAATAAAGAGCTTTGGGTAAAGTACGTATTAGAAGATATTGAAACTACGAATTGTCAAAAAATTGCGGATTTGATTTTAAATGAGGCTGTTGATAATAGTTATGGTATTGCAAAAGATGATATGAGTGTAATTGTAACTAAACTTGTAAAAAAGGTTTAATTATTTTTGAAAAATTGCTTGAATTTATTAATACTATAGTATATAATTTTTTTATACAGAGGAATTAAGGAGGATTATTATGGGAGAAAATACATTAGAAACAACAGAAAGAAATTTTACAATCGAAGATTTGCATATGAAAAAGGCTGAATTTGAGAAATTAGAAGAAAAGGATAGAACAATTACAGCTGAGTTACAGGAAGAAGTTGAAAGAGATTAAACAAAAGTTAAATAGGAGAAAAAGATATGAAAGATAATACTCAAGAAAAAAATTTAATTGAAAGAAACGAAGTTAATATATTTGGAAAGATAAAGAACTTTTTTAAAACTTTATTTGGAAAAAAAGATATAGAAGTTAATGATATAGTTGATGAAAATATAGAAATGGAAATGGAAAAAAGTGATACATTTAGAAGTTCTATAAAAAATATAGAAAATGATGCAGATAATATTTTTGAACTTCAAAGAAGATATCGCAAAGGTGAAATAGCAGATGCTGACTTAACGCAGGAACAAATAAATAGTTTGTGTCAATTATATGATAGCCAAATTATTGAGTTAAAAAGAAATATATCGGCTAAAGAACGTCAACTTGCTAAATATAAAAAAGAAAATAGGAGAGCATAATATCTAACAAGAGTATAAATAATGATACTCTTGTTTTTTTTAATAATTACTTGTAACTAAAAAAGTTTTGTGATATTATATGTGTAGGGAAATATAATTAAAAAAGGTTTATAGGTAAAACCAATAAAAAACCTAAATATACTTAAAGGAATGATATTAAATATGGCAAGAGGAAAGAGATATAAAACAGAAGGAAAACTAAATTACACAAAAGTATTTGCTGTAATTATAGCTATAGCAGTTGTAATAATGTTCATATTTATAATAAAAAATGTATTAAAACAAAGAGAAAAAGTAACCAAAAACTATCAATATTATACATTATATTCGCAAAATAAATGGGGAGTAATAAATCAAGATGGAGAAGAAGTAATTGAGCCTTCATACCAAGAAATGATTGTAATTCCAAACAAAGAAAAAGATGTATTTATTTGTATATATGATATTGATGAAAATGCAAATACATATAAAACTAAAGCTATAAATAGTAAAAATGAAGAAATTTTAACTGATTATGATCAAGTAGAAGTAATCGATAATGCAGATAAAGATAATAATCTTTGGTATGAAAAAAATGTGCTAAAAGTAAGTAAAAATGGAAAATATGGATTGATTGATTTAAATGGCAAAGAATTATTACCATTAGAATATGACGAAATAACAGTATTAGAAGGAATGGAAAATAGTATAATTGTAAAAAATGGTGAAAATATAGGATTGGTAAATGATAATGGAAGTATTATAATTGATGTAAATTTTAAAGATATAAAACCACTAGGTAATACATATAAAGAAGGATACATTACAATTGATGAAAGTGGAAAATATGGTGTAGTAAGTGCTACAAAAAAACAAATATTAGAAAACAAATATGATGATATTATACCTGTATATTTAAATGATTACTATTTAGTACAAGAGAATGGAAAAAAAGAACTAATAGATTCAAAAGGAACAGTAATATTAGATAAAAATTTTGATGACATAAAATCTGCAACAACAAATGGAGTTATATTTACAAAAAACAATTTATATGGAGAAATGAGTGAATCAGGAGAAATAACATTAGAAGCAGTATATCAAGATTTAAAAGAAGTAAAAGATGGAATATATATAGCAAAGAAAAATGACAAATATGGAATAATTGATAATATAGGAAATGAACAAATAGCATTTGAATATACTGGTATAACATATAATGAAAAGGCAGATTTATTTTTTGCAGAAGACACTGAATATAAAACTTCTATAATAGATGATTTATATAATATAAAAGCAACAGGAATATTATCAGAAGTAAATAATGATGATTCATATATAAGAATGAGAATTGATGATGATTATAGATATTATGATTTTAAAGGTGAAGAAACTTTAAATACACAGATATTAAAAAATAATACTATATTTTTAGATAAAAAAGATGGAAAATATGGGTTTGTAGATAAAAAAGGAAATCCTGTAACAGAATACATATATGACGATGCTACAGAACAAAATGAAAATGGATTTGCAGCAGTAAAAAAAGATGGACTATGGGGAGCAATAGATAAAGATGGAAAAGAAGTGGTTGAACCTAAATATAATCTAGAAAATAATTTGAAAATTGAGTTTATAGGAAAATGGCATTTAGGAGAAGATCTAAATATGAATTATTATTGTGATAAATAACTTAGGAAAAGAGCTTTTTAAGTAAAGAGAGGAATGTAATAAGAATGGAGCCAAAGATAAAATACCAATATACATACTTTATATACCCTTATGTAATAAAACAAAATAAATATAATAAATATTTATTAAGATTATTAAAAGATAAAAATTGTAAATTAAGAATTTTTAAAAAAGAAAAAGATTTAAACTTATATTCATTTTTTTCTCATAGAGCGAAAAATTATATGTTTAATAGTTTTAATTTTAGTAAAACAAGATTAGCTAGTTTAGAAGAATTGCCATTGGAAACAAAGGCTGCAGTTTTAGAACAAAATCCTTGTGTGATTTTTGAATATAATATGAAAAAGGATATACAAGGTAAAACTGCAGAAGAAAATGGTATATTTTTTAAAATACCAAAAATTGAAATAATATGTTTTAATACAGGTATTTGCTTTTTATGTATAAAAACTAATATAGAAGAAAGTGATAGATTTTCAGATTTACTAAATTTTAATTATAAATTTAGAAATATAAAACAAGAATTTAGTAATTTGAGTAATTATGATAATATAAGGATACAAACAGACTTTTTTGAGGATTCAAAATATTTTATAGAATTTATAAATAATTTAACAGGATCTGCGATAGAATCTATGAAATTAGATATAGATACTGAAAAATTTCTTGCACTTTCATATGTATGTATAGATCAAGAAAGTTGGAATAATACAATTGAATTTGAAAATATTATTAGTAGCTATATGAAATTTTTAAATATTTTACCAAGTGATAATAGTGTAAATTATTCAAAAGAAAATATGAAAGTCATTTCAAAGTGGAAATATGCAAAATTAGGGGTAACCAAACAAGGAGTAACTTTGTTTGGGTCAAGCTGTGATATTAATAATTATACATCATTTCCATGTGATTTTGAACAACAATACTTATATACATATATATTAGCATTATATACTAAAATTTATTTAAAAAAGATAAATTTAGAGTTTAAACAGAATTTGAAAATAAATAAAACACGTAAAGAATTTATAAAATTTACACAATCACTGTGGATTAATGAGGTAACTGATGATGATACTGGTTCAATATTTTATCAATATTTAAAAGAAATTTTAGAATTGAATTCTTTATATGAAGATACAAAGAATAAATATGATATTTTATATAAAGAAATGAATATAGAAAAGACAGCTAAAAATAATGTTGCTATTATAGTTATACTGATTGTAACTTTAATAATAAATTTAATAAATATATTATTTTTAGGAAAATAACAAAAGAAGTTGATATATGGTTGTATATCAACTTTATTTATAGAAAGAAGGTTTGTGCCTTCTGGAAGGAATGAAGATATGAAAATAAGAACAGGAACAGATATTATAGAGATAAGTCGAGTTAAAAGTGCAATAGAAGATACTGATAAAAAGTTTTGCGAAAGAGTATATACTTCGCGTGAAATTGATTATTGCGAAAGTAGAAATGCACAAAAATATCAACATTATGCAGCGAGATTTGCAGCAAAAGAAGCGGTATTTAAGGCCTTATCAGCTACTTTAAATAGTAAATATGAAATTGAATGGAAAGATATCGAAATTAACAATGATGCTAAGGGGAGACCATTTGTTATACTAAGTGAAAAATTTATGGAGGCAATTGAAAACATTGATATAAGTATTTCGCATTGTAAAGAATATGCAGTGGCTAATGTAGTTTTAATAGAAAGGTAGGGAGAAAAATGGAACTTTTTGATTCACATTCACATTATAATGATGAGAAATTTAATGAAGATAGAGAGAAAATTATAAAAGAAACATACGAAGCAGGTGTTACTAAATTTGTATGTGCAGGTTATAATATTAATTCATCATTATTTTCATTAGAAATGTCAAAAAAATATGAATTTATTTATTCGATTTGTGGCATTTCACCTAATGATATTCCACAATCTGAGCAACAATTGTGGAAAGATATAGCTGAAATTTCAAAAATTGTGAAAGATAATAAGTCAAAAAAATTAGTTGCTATTGGGGAAATTGGACTTGACTATTATTGGAATAAAGACAATAAAGAATTACAAAAACAAGCTTTTATTAAGCAAATAGAATTAGCCAATGAATTAGAATTGCCAATTGTAATTCATTCAAGAGATGCTTCTGTTGATACACTTGATATTATAAGAAATAATAAGGTCGAGAAATCTGGAATATTTCATTGCTGCCAATTAAATCAGGAATTAGTAAGACAAGCTTTAGAATTAGGATATTATATTTCATTTGCAGGACCGATAACTTTTAAAAATTCAAAAAATGCACCAGAAATTATAAAAATGGTACCAATGGATAGAATTCTAATAGAAACAGATAGTCCATATTTATCACCAGAGCCTAACAGAGGAAAACGTAATGATTGTAGAAATGTTAAATATGTTGCACAAAAGATAGCAGATGTTAAAGAGATTACAGTAGAAGAAGTTGCACAAAAAACGTATGGAAATGCAATAAGGATTTTTAATATTTAGGATGTGAAATTATATGTATGACAATTGGGAACAATTAGAAGATGAAGCTAAACAGTGTAAAAAATGTAAATTATGTCAAAATAGAAATAATGTAGTTTTTGGAACAGGAAATAAACAAGCAGATTTAATGTTTATTGGTGAAGGACCTGGGGCAGACGAGGATATGCAAGGTATACCATTTGTTGGCAAAGCAGGCAAATTAATGAATATGGCTTTTGAGGCAATAGGATTAAATAGAGATGAAGTTTATATTGCTAATATTGTAAAATGTAGGCCACCATCAAACAGAAATCCGCAAGATGATGAAGCAAATGCTTGTTTAAATTATTTAAGAAATCAAGTTATTTTAGTTAAACCTAAAATTATTGTTTTACTAGGAAGTGTAGCTTTAAAAAATATTTTAGGAAAAGAATATGGAATTACAGCTAGTAGAGGCAAATGGATAGAAAAAAGAGGTATTTGGTATATGCCTACTTGGCATCCTGCAGCACTTTTAAGGGATGAGACTAAAAAGATTGATTTTATTAATGATTTACAACAAGTTATGAGTAAGTATAGTTGGTCAGAATAATTGACTAAATATATGGAACAATGTAAAATAGAATATGAAAAAAGAGCTATGATTTTGACTGTGAGAGGAATGAAAGTAAAAAATGGAAGAAATAGAAGAAAGAGCAAATTATTGTTTAAATTGCCCAATAAAACCATGTTCAAATAAAGGATGTCCTTTAGGAAATAATATACCAAGTTTTATAAAAGCAATTAAAGAAGAAGATTATAAAAAAGCATATGAAATATTATCAGAAACAACAGTATTAGAAGCGGTATGTGGAAGGATATGCCCTCATACTAAACAGTGTGAAGGTTCATGTGTAAGAGGAATAAAATCAAATCCTGTAAGTATAGGAGAAATGGAAACTTTTATAGGTGATATTTCAATAAAAGAAAAATATAAAATTTCAGGAAAAAATATATCTAATATAAATAAAAAAATTGCAATTGTAGGAGGTGGTCCTGCAGGTCTTACAGCAGCAGCTTTTTTATTAAAAAATGGATATTCTGTAACAATATATGAAAAATATAATTATTTAGGAGGATTATTAGTACACGGAATTCCTGAATTTAGATTACCAAAAGAAATTGTTAAGCAAACGGTACAAAAAATAATTGATTTAGGTTTAGAAGTAAAATATAATCAAGAATTAGAAAAAGATTTTACATTGAAAGAATTAGAAGAAAATTATGATGCTATATTTTTAGCATTTGGAGCTAATATAACAACTAAAATGGGCGTAGAAGGAGAATTACTAGAAGGAGTATATGGTGGTAACCAATTGTTAGAACATCAATCTCATCCTAATTATACAAATAAAAAAGTTGCTATAATTGGTGGAGGAAATGTTGCAATGGATTGTGCTAGAACGATTAAAAGATTAGGTGCACAAGAAGTAAAAGTAATATATAGAAGAGCAGAAGAACAAATGCCTGCTGAAACAAAAGAAATTCAAGAAGCAAAAGAAGAGGGAATAGAATTTTTATTTCAAAATAATATTGTAAAAATATTAGGAAAAGAAAAAGTTGAACAAGTTGAATTAATAAAAACAGAACTTGTTCAAAAAGAAGGAGATACTAGAAAAGTTCCTGTAAACATTGAGAATAGTAATTATATAATGGATATAGATTATATAGTAATGGCACTAGGTTCAGAGCCAGAAGAATTTGTGAAAAATTTAGGATTAGAATTAAATAAATGGGGGAGAATTCAAATTGATGAAAAAAATAGAACATCAAGTTCTAAAATTTTTGCAGGTGGAGATATTGCAGGTGCCAAAGGTACGGTTGCTTGGGCAGCTCGTTCTGGAAGAGATGCAGCATATTCGATAATGGAATATTTAAAGTAGGTAAGTATAAGATTAAAAAAGTCGACAGTTTATTGTCGACTTTTTGAGATTCTTTAGTATGATATCTTTAGTATAATTAACATTTGTATATATAAATCTTTTGTATAGTCATCTTTTGTAAATAATAACTTGCAAAAATCATTTGTAAATTTTTTCATTAGTACTTTAAAATCATTTGTATACTAAAATCTTCTGTTAATTATGTATTTTTTCTCCTGTTACGAAATTTTTAATTGCTCTAAACCAAGAAACAAATAAATTAGGTTTCTTACATTCAAGAGCTGTTTCAATGCCACCATTTTCAAGCACGTTAGATTTATGTTCTAATTGTGACATTTTTTCTGTATAGTAATCATCAAAGAAAGTATAATTATCAGTAGTACCGATTAACTCTCTATAATGTTCTAATTTTCTTCTATAATTATCAAGTTGTTCTAAATTTTCTATATTTCTAAAAGCTTTGTCAAAATAATTTTTAATAATTAAATTTTGGGCTTTTTCGAAATAGTGAGATATTTTAGTTTTACAGTCTTCTGTTTTTTCAACGAGTTTTTCAACTGTTTTATTTCTTACATCATATGATGATGATTTATTATTTAATTTTATAATTTTTTCTTCAAGGTCTAGAATTTGATCAACGTAGTATTCGATATCATCATAAGTTTTTTCTGATGTTAATTTGATAAATTCATTTTTGAATTTATCATTACTTGTAAATGTGCTATCAAATAATACTGTTTCTCCTGTAATATAAGCCATTTGCTCAATTAAATTACATTCTAAAGGATAGTATGATGGACTAATTGTTCTAAATGATACACCAAAATATTTAACGTAATCTTTTTCGATTCCAATTACTTTTGATGTGATATATTGAACTGCAGCTTCATTTAATCCCATACCAACGATTTTAAAATTATCAAAATTACATAATCCCATTCTAACAAGATTATTTTTTTTATCTTTAACTTCTTGAATATAGTGAATACATTCATGAATTGCGAATTCTTCTAAATCTTCGACAGCAATTTTTTCGTTAAAGTATATAGATGTATTTTTATAAAAGTAGTTTGCTTCTGCCATACCTTCTGGCATTGTCGCTCTATACATACCTAGTTTTGATAGTTTTGCAAATAAGTCGCTCTCATTGAAACAAAGTTCTGGAAATGTATTACAAAGTTTTGTCGCAATATTATGAGCGATACGATTTATAGACATTGTATCTAGTATGTCTACTACTCTTATACCATCTTTTCTTAAATCAGATTCGATGCTCATTGTATCCTCCGTTTTTTGACTTTTTGTATAAAATTTCGTCAAATTCATTATACAATATTTCGATGTAAATGTGTATTACATTTACATTACATTTGTGTTACAGAAATATTACAAATCATAATCTTCAAATTAAAACATAATATTAAATATAATTAGTATTGTGTTTTAATTTGGAGGTTTTTTATGTTTTTAATATTTAATAAAGAAAAAATACAAACATATGCAGTATCAATGCTTACAGTTGCAGTTTTAATAGCTGTTGCGAATATAAAGAATATAAGTGCAATTCCCGCATCTACTACGGAAAAATATTTACCGATTTATAATGTGCAAACAGAAGAAAACAAAATTGCATTTACAATGAATTGTGCGTGGAATGCTGATGATATAGATAGTATTTTAGAAACACTAAAAAATAATGATGTACATATAACATTTTTTATGGTAGGGGACTGGGTAGACAAATATCCAGAAGCAGTAAAAAAAATATATGAAGCAGGTCATGAAATAGGAAGCCATAGTAATACACATCCACATGTAAATAATTTATCAGCAGAAAAAAATTTAGAAGAAATAAATTTAAGTGTAAATAAAATAGAAAAAATAACAGGACATAAAACCAATTTATATAGAGCACCATATGGGGAATATAATAATATAGTAATAAAAACAGCACAGGAAAATGGATTTTTTACTATTCAATGGAATTTAGATACATTAGATTATCAAGGATTATCTGGAGAAGAAATGTGGAATAGATTAAAAAACAAATTAGATGGAGGTTCAATAATATTAAGTCATAATGGAACTAAGCATACTGCGGATAGTTTAGATATGATAATAAAGAATATTAAATCAAGTGGATTTCAGCTGGTTACTATTTCAGAATTAATATATAAGGACAATTATTCAATCAATAACAATGGAACTCAAGTATTTAACTAAGAGTATAAAAAGCAAAGTTTAGGAAATACTGAAGGCAAAGGAGAGTATTATGCCATTAGTTGGAATAATTGCGAAAAAGAGAGATTTTCAAGCAATAAAAAAAGAATTGCAAAATTACAATATTGAATTAATACACATAAATAAAAAGTCAATAGGAAATATTGCGAATATATTTTTTGAAGAAATAATAATTTTAGAAGACATAAATTTAGAAGCTGATGAATATGAATTTATGAACGAAGTTGTTTCTAAAACCAAATATTTGATAATTAATGCAGATATAGAAATAAATATTTTAAAATATATAGATACAGAAGCTCCAGTAAAAGTAATAACATTTGGTTTTAATTCTAAAGCTACAATAAGTATATCAAGTGTAAATGACGAGAAAATAATAGTATGTTTGCAAAGGAATCTTGAAAGAGTAGACAATAAAATTATAGAGTCACAAGAAAAGGAAATAAAAATATTTGAAAATACTAATAGAAAAATTCATAATAAATTAGTTGTTTTTATTATAAAAGAATTGCATAATATTAAATAAATTTCGTATAAATGCTAATATTTGAGGGAAAATCATTTAAAAAATAGAAAAAAATAACTTTTTATGTAGACAAAACCAAAAAAGTGTAGTATAATAAGAATTGTAGAAAATTTTAAAAAGAGAAAAGCAAGACGAGAAATTTACAATTGATAAAGAAAATTTAAGGAGGAAACAAAATTGGATACAAATTATTTAGAAAACAACTACTTAACATTAGTAGGAAAAGTTACAGGCGAAAAGAAATTCAGCCACGAAATTTATGGTGAGAAATTTTACTCATTCAACTTATCAATACCACGTTTAAGTGGAAACTCAGATATTATACCAATAACAATATCTGAAAGATTAATAACAGACGAAATGTTAACAGAAGGAAAAAAACTATTAATAAAAGGTCAATTCAGATCATATAATAGTTACGAAAATGAAAGAAATAAATTAATCTTAACAGTATTTGCTAAAGATGTAGAAGAGCTTGAAGAAGTTGAAGAGCAAGAAGAAAATGACATAGTAAGAAAAGACGAAACAACAAATGAAGTTGTACTTATCGGATTTGTATGTAAAAAACCAATTTACAGACAAACACCATTTGGAAGAGAAATTGCAGATTTATTATTAGCAGTAAACAGAGCATATAATAAATCAGATTATATTCCAACAATAGCATGGGGAAGAAATGCAAGATTCTGCCAAAACTTAGAAGTTGGAGCTCAAGTAAAAATTATAGGAAGAGTTCAATCAAGACAATATGAAAAGAAATATGAAGATGGAACATCAGAAATGAAAGTTGCTTATGAAGTTTCAATATGTAGTTTAGAATTAATAAATGAAGAAGGAACAGAAAATAAAGAGGAAAATGAAAGCCAAGAGGCTGTTTAATATAGAATAATAAAAAAACAGAAATTTGAATTAATCAAGTTTCTGTTTTTTTATATAATAGGAAGGCGAGAACAAATCAAAGAAAAATTGAAAATTTTTCTTATTTGTTCTTGAATATATTTTTTTAGAAAATACCAAGTGTTAGAGAATCTCCAATAAGGTAAAAGTTAGTACGTATAATAATTTCTTCTTTGCAATTTTGTGTGTTTATATTAAATTCAACAGGAGAAATTGTCAAACCAGTAATTTTTTGCTCTGTTTTCCATACTTCTACACCATCAATTAATATACTTATATCAGCAGTGGATTTTGTGCCACTACTATCATTTCCGACAACAATTTTTCCTGAAAAGTTAGGGTTCCCATCATAATTTTTATTATAAATTAGGTGAATATCAGATGTTACATTGTAATCATTAGCATAAAAATATCTGCCAGCATGTAATTTTAGACCTTGTTCATATTCGTGATAAGAACCACTTATGTCTTTATTCTGAGTAGTATTCCATGGAGTTAAAGAACAAACTACAGCACTATCATTATTTGGAGTATGTGTTTCAAAATAATTTGTGAACATTGTTGTAGAAGAAATATTTTGTGATGATTCATTATTTTGAACAGATGCAGTTGTATTAGATAGTTGTTCACCTAATGATTCAGGATTTTTTTGTTGATGACTTTTATTAAGACCAACAAAAAAGCAGATTAATGCAATCAAAAAGCTTATTACTATTGCTATAATTGCACCATGTTTTTCTTTTTTTGTTATGTAAGTGAAAAGTGATAATGCTATTCCTATAAAAGAAAAACATATCGAAAACCAAGATTCTATTGTCATATAAAATATCTCCTTTATATTTTTTATTATATAATAGCAAAAAAAGACAATTTTGTACAGTATATGACAGCATAAAATTGAAAAATAGTTATTTTAAAGTAATAGACTTTATAAAAAAAAATAATTATGTTATAATAGCAAATAAGATTTACCAGAATAGGGCAAAGAGGAGGTTACATATGAAAAACAAGAAAAAAATTTGCTTTGAGATAATGGCAATTGTATTAATTGCGATATTTTGTATTAGCTTAACACCAAAAACATTGCAAAATGATACATTTTATACAATCAAAATAGGAGAACACATTACGCAAAATGGTGAAATAGATATGGTGGATTCATTTTCGTGGCATGAAGGATTAGAATATACATATCCGCATTGGTTATATGATGTTATAATATATTTAATATACTCAGTAGGAGGTATGTTAGGAATATATATTTCAACCTGTGTATTTTCTGTATTGCTAGGGATAGCTATATTTGAAACTAATTCAAAACTTACAAAAAATCAAGTGTTATCTTTTGTAATAACATTAGGAGCAATGTATTTATTAAAAGATTATATTACAGCAAGAGCACAATTAGTAACATTTATATTATTTGCAATTCAATTATACTTTATGGAAAAAATAGTTAATACAAGTAAAAAAAGATATGGAATAGGGTTAATATTAATTGCGATATTAATAGCTAATTTACATGTTGCAGTATGGCCATTTATGTTTATTCTATATTTGCCATATATAGCTGAATATGTAATAGCAATAATAGAAGAGAAAATTGCAAAGAAATATGGTAAAG
The DNA here is from genome assembly GCA_934149155.1 of uncultured Clostridia bacterium. GTDB lineage: Bacteria > Bacillota > Clostridia > TANB77 > CAG-508 > CAG-269. The sequence continues at coordinate 15,729 of CAKPDZ010000026.1, forward strand.
AACCAAAAGATGGATATAAAATTTCAATTAAAAGAAGAGATGGAACGAAGTATTTAATTATTGTAATGATAATATGTGTATTTACAGGATTTTTGACGCCATTAGGAACTACGCCATACACATATTTAATAAAAACAATGCAGGGAAATACAACACAAAATATAAATGAACATTTACCAATGACATTAATAAATTGTGAAGCGATATTATGTGTATTAATAATATTTGTAGCAATTTTAACATTTACAGATACAAAGATTAGACTAACAGATTTACTTATGTTAGGCGGATTAATATTTTTGATGTTATATTCAAAAAGACAATCAACAATGTTTGTAATAATGTGTTCAGTTATACTAAACAGACTAGTGTATTCTGGACTGAAAAAAAATGAAGAAGACATAGATAATAAATTGGTAAATATTTCAACAACATTATTTGGATGTACTGTAATAACAGGAATAGTGTTAATATTAAGCTTATATTTTGTACAGCCAAAGATAAAAGCTAGTTATATTGATGAAAAAACTTATCCAGTAGAAATGAGTGATTTTATATTACAATATTTTGAAGAAAATAATATAGATATAAAAAGTGTAAGACTATATAATGAATACAATTATGGAAGTTATTTATTATATAGAGGAATACCTGTATTTATAGATTCAAGATGTGATTTATATGCGCCTGAATATAATGGCGGAAGAGACATATTTATGGACTTTATGAAAAGCTCTAATTTAGATATATGGTTTGAAGATATATTTGATAAATATAAAATAAATTATGTGATTTTGTATAAAAATTCTAAGATGAATATGATTATACAAGATTCACATTTAGAAGGATATGAATTATTGCATAAGGATGATAATTTTGTTTTTTACAAATTGAACAAAACAGAACCGGTCCATAATGTGCAGTGAGCAAAATAGAACCGGTCCCAAATGCGCAGAAAGGAAGAATATGAAAAATTATATAGTAAATGAAGAAGAAAATGGTAAAAGATTAGATGTATATATTGCAAGTAAAGATGAAGAAATAACTAGATCTTCTGCTCAAAGACAAATTGAACAAGGAAATGTAGTTGTTAATGGTAAAGTAATAACTAAAGTTTCTTATAAAGTTACTGAAGGTGATGACATTAAAATTGAAGAGCAAGAACCAGTAGAGATTGAATTAAAAGCTCAAGATATTCCTATTGATATTGTTTATGAGGATAAAGATATTATTGTAGTAAACAAGCCTAAGGGGATGGTCGTTCATCCAGCAAATGGTAATCCTGATGGAACTTTAGTTAATGCTATTATGGCTATTTGCAAAGATAGTTTATCTGGAATTGGTGGAGAGATTAGACCAGGTATAGTTCATAGATTAGATAAAGATACTTCTGGACTTTTAATTGTTGCTAAAAATGATATGGCACATGTTAATATGAGTGAACAGATTAAAAGACATGAGGTTAAAAAAACATATATTGCATTAGTTAGAGGAATTGTTAAAGAAAATGAGGCCACTATAGATATGCCTATAGGTAGAAGTAATTCTGATAGAAAAAAGATGGCTGTTACTAAAAATGGAAAAAATGCAGTAACTCATATTAAAGTTTTAAAAAGATATGATAAATATACATTATTAGAGATAAATATCGAAACAGGTAGAACTCATCAAATACGTGTACATTTAGCTCATATTGGTTATCCTGTTATAGGAGATTATATTTATTCAAATGGAAAAAATGAGTTTGGAATTGTAGGGCAATGCTTGCATGCAAAGTCTTTGGAATTTAAACATCCGATTAAAGGAAAAGATATGAAATTAGAGGCTCCATTACCAGAGTATTTTGAGAAAGTTCTTCAAGAACTTGATACTAGAGCAATATAAAAATCTGGCAAGAGAACCCTGCCAGAGAAATCTATATAAAGCCTTTTAGAAAAGTAAAAGGAATTAATATATAATATGCAAAAATTTAGAAAAAAGAACCAGTCCAAGATAAAGTTGGGAAAGGAATTTATAATGGAAGAAAGATTACAAAAATATCTTGCAAATAGTGGAGTGGCATCTAGAAGAAAATGTGAAGAACTAATTTTGCAAGGAAAAGTTGAAGTAAATGGCAAAGTTGTTACAGAACTAGGAACAAAGATCAATCCGGAAAAAGATATTGTAAAATTTGATGGAAAAGAAGTAAAACAAGTTAAAAAAATGGTGTATATATTATTAAATAAGCCAATTGGATATGTAACTACTGCAGATGATCAGTTTGGCAGAGATACAGTTTTAGATTTAGTAAAAGTAAAAGAAAGAATTGTTCCTGTAGGAAGGCTTGATATGTATACATCTGGAGCTTTAATATTAACTAATGATGGTGATTTTGTATATAAAGTTACGCATCCAAAACATGAAATAGAAAAAACTTATACTGTTACAGTAAAGGGTATTGTACAAAATAGTGAGGTTGAACAATTACGTAAAGGTGTAAAAATAGATGATTATACAACAAAGCCTGCAAAAGTAAAAATTCTAAAAACAGATACAGAAAAAAATTTTTCTAGATTGGAAATAACTATTCATGAAGGAAAAAATAGACAGGTACGTAAAATGTGCGAAGCCGTAAATAGAAAAGTATTAGCATTACATAGAAGTAAGATAGGTGGCATAGGTGTAAAAGATATTGAACTTGGAAAGTGGAGATATTTAAGAGAAAATGAAATACAAAAATTAGTAAAATAGTTGAAAATTTTTTATCTAAAATATATAATAAGATTAATAAACAAAAGAAAAAGGAGCAAAAAAATGGAAGAAGTCAAACAAGGTCAAATAGTTGATGGAATTGTAACAGGAATTCAGCCATATGGGGCTTTTGTTAGAATGGAAAATGGAACAGATGGCTTAGTATATATAGAAGATTTATCTGTTGCAAGAATAAAATCACCAAAAGATAGGGTGAAAGTTGGACAAAAAATAAAATGTATGGTAAAATATATCGATAAAGAAACAGGCAAAGTAAATTTATCATACAAAAATTGTTTAGGAACATGGGAAGAAAATGCCCAAAAATTCAAAGAAGGAATGACTGTAAAGGGCATAGTTAGAGATACTGAGAAAAATAAAAATGGTATATTTATTGAATTAACACCAAATTTAATAGGTATGGCAGAATATACAGATGAATTAAAATATGGAGAAACAATAGATGTATGCATAAAAAGAATTTTACCAGAAAAGAAAAAGGTAAAATTAATAATAGTTTAAAAAACAATGTTTAAAATAGGGCTATAATTAGTCACTAAAATTGAAGGAGGGATTGAAATGGTTGAAGATAACCAAATCAAAGCGCAAGTATCACCATTTGCTATAAGAGAAGGTGAAATAAAAACATTTGATGGAAAAGATGGATATGTATCTATGAATCAAATAATACATAAAATTAATATAGGACATATAACAGATATTCATTTTGCAATATTAGAATTAGTAAATGAATTTGAATTTATAACATCTAGACAATTATATCAAATGCTAGAATGGAAAGGGATAGACCCTAAGTCACAAGACAAATTAAATAACAAGTTAGATCAACTTGTAAAATCAAAAATTTTAACAAGATATTATTTTACATCTGAAGAAGGAAAAGGAATATACAGAATTTACTGCCTAGAAAAGATGGGAAAATATTTGTTAACATCAAAAGAAATTGAATGTAAATGGCAACAAACAGACAATGTAAAACCTGTTCCAATGATAAAGAAGAGATTAGCAGGAAATCAAACTTTAATTGCATATTTAAGAAAAGTTAAAGCTTTTGATAGTTATGTTGTAAAACCAGCATTAACAGCTAAAGTATCAGGAAAAATATTTAAAGCAACAGGTGGTTCTGTAAAATTAACTAAAAATAAAAAATCTGTAACATTTTTATTTGAAGTAATAAGAAGAGAACCAGATTGGCAAAAGAAATTAGCAGATAAAATGGCTATGTATAAAGAATTTTATGAAAATTTTGTTCCAGGAGATTCTGGATTTTCTGCTATGCCACAATTAATATTTGTATGTGAAGATGACAAACATACAGCTGAAACATTTAAAGAAATTGTAAAAAATAAATTAGAAATACCACAAATAAAATTATATTTTACAACAGATTTAAGACAAAATAAAGAAACGCTTGAAAATACATTAATTGAATTTAAAATAGATGAGGCAACAAAGAAATATAAAATGTACAATGTAGAAGCCAAAATATTAGGAATATAGACAGAGAAGGGAAACGAGGATGTTTGGACATAGACCAGATGGCAAAAGAATAAAAAATTTGCCACCAATTTTTAAAATTATGCCTTGTGTAATGCTTGATAGAGCTGATTCGCAAGTGTACTTTAAACAAGATATAGCATTAAAAAATTTAGATGAATATATAGATAAAAAAGCAAAAGAAGGAATACGACTTTCATATATGAATATCATTTATGCAGCACTTGTAAAAATAATTGGAGAAAGACCAAGTTTAAATAGGTTTGCAATGAATGGAGCTTTATATAAAAGAGATAAAATATATGTATCACTTGTTATAAAGAAAAGTTTATCAGATGATGGACCAGAAACACCAATAAAATTAGAATTTAATGGTAATGAAAATATATTTGAAATTAAAGAAAAATTAGATGCAACAATAGAAAAAAATAAGGAACTTGAAAATTTAAATAAAACAGATAAATTAGTAAATGTTTTAAATATAATTCCAAGTGGATTAATTAGAACTGTTGTTAAGTTGCTAATGTTCTTAGATAAACATGGTTTACTTGCAAGAAAAATTATTGATGCAAGTCCATTCCATACGAGTGTATTTTTAACAAATGTGGGTTCATTAGGAATTGATAGTATTTATCATCATATTTATAATTTTGGAACTACTAGTATGTTTTTCTCTATGGGGAAAAAGAAAAAAAGTTATATTTATGAGGATGATGAATTTAAAGAAGAAAAATGTATTACTCTAGCTTTTGTTGGTGATGAAAGAATTTGTGATGGATATTATTATGCTTCTTCTTTTAAACTTTTATCAAAATATTTGAAAAAACCTGAACTTTTAGAGGGTTTGGTAGATGAAAAAGAAGAAATTGCAAATTAATTAAAAAGTTTTACAAAAATAGTTGACTTTAGAGATGAAATGTGATATTATAATTAGGCGTTAAGAAATGGGTCAGTAGCTCAGTTGGATAGAGTACGGGCCTTCTAAGCCTGGGGTCGG
>CAKPDZ010000027.1 GCA_934149155.1 uncultured Clostridia bacterium
GCTATATCTTGATATAAGCCTATATTTTCCATCTATAATACCTCCTTGATAGACAAACTTTTATTAATATATATGGACTATTTTTTGAGAATATGACAGACATATAAAAAAAACTTGCTAAAAAAACAGTAATGTGATAGAATTGGGCTGTTAAAATACATATAATATACAAAAACTGTTTTATTAATAAAAATAAAACAGGAAAGGACGGAATCAAAATGGATAAATTACAAGATACAATAGACATACTAAAGGAATATAAACAAGAACATATAATAAAGTTACTAAAGAAATTAGATAAAAAACAACAAGATGAATTAATAAAACAAATAAATTCAATTGATTTCCATCAAATAATGGAGTTATATCATAACACCAAAAAGGCGATAGAATTTAAAGAAAGTAAAATAGAACCATTAAAATATTTAGATAAAGCAAAACTTACAGTAGAACAAAGAAACAAATTTGACGAACTTGGTGAGAATGCTGTAAGAAGTGGAAAATATGCAGTAGTAACTATGGCTGGAGGTCAAGGTACAAGACTTGGACATCCAGGACCAAAAGGAACATTTAAATTAGATGTATATGGAAAAGGAAAATACTTATTTGAAATTTTAACAGAAAATTTAAAAGAAGCAAATCAAAAATATGGAGTAACAATTCCTTGGTACATAATGACAAGCAAAGAAAATAATCAACAAACAGTAGATTTTTTAGAAAAAAATAATTACTTTGGATATGACAAAAATTATGTAACAATCTTTACACAAAGTGAGTTACCATTAGTAGATGAAGAAGGAAAACTACTTATAGGAAAAGACTTTAAAATAAGAGAAGCATCAGATGGAAATGGTGGAACTTATGCGTCACTACGTGCAAGTGGATGTTTAGCAGACATGAAAGAAAGAGGAGTAAAATGGATATTTATTGGTAGTGTAGATAATGCATTATTAAAAATGGTTGATGTAACATTACTTGGAATGGCAATTGACCAAAATGTTCAAATAGCTTCAAAATCAGTAGTAAAAGCAAATCCACACGAAAGAGTAGGAGTATTTTGCAAAATGAATGGACACCCAAAAGTAATAGAATATACCGAATTACCAGAAAAAATGGCAGAAGAAGTAGATAGTGACGGAGAACTAAAATATGGAGAATCACACATAATGTGTAATCTATATACAATAGACGCAGTAGAAAAAATAAGTAATGAAATATTGATGTATCACAGTGCACACAAGAAAAATGCATATATAGATGAAAATGGCAAAGAAATAATACCAACAGAGCCAAACTCATACAAATTTGAATCATTTATATTTGATGCATTCGAATTCTTTGACGACATTGCAATACTTCGTGGAAAGAGAGAAGATGACTTTGCACCTGTAAAAAATAAAGAAGGTGTAGATAGTCCAAGAACAGCTAAAGAACTATATGAAAAATTTTACGCAAAACAAGCTGTTACAAAATAGTATACAAAACAGAACCGGTCCCAAATGCGCAGTGCGCAAAAAAGTACCAGTCTTGGGACAAAACAGAACCGGTCCTAAATGTTCAATGGAGGACAAATATGGAAAATTGTAAAATTAAAAATTTATATAATTTAGAAGAAACAATAACTAAAGACTTATTAGAAAAATTTGAATATCCATGGGAAGCTTTACCTGAGATAAGCAAATTTATATTAGAAATAGGACCAATGTTAGATAAAGACATTTATGAGCAAAAAGGTGAAAATATATGGATTGCAAAATCTGCTAATGTATATCCATCTGCATATATAAAAGGTCCAGCAATAATTGGCGAAAATGCAGAAGTTAGACATTGTGCATTTATTAGAGGCAATGCTATTGTAGGCAATAATGCAGTTGTAGGAAACTCTACAGAATTAAAAAATGTAATATTATTCAATAATGTGCAAGTACCACATTACAATTATGTAGGAGATTCTATATTAGGTTACAAATCTCATATGGGAGCAGGGTCAATAACCTCAAATGTAAAATCAGACAAGAAACTAGTTATTGTAAAAAATGGAGAAGAAAAAATAGAAACAGGACTAAAAAAATTTGGGGCAATGCTTGGAGACTGTGTAGAAGTAGGATGTGGAAGTGTATTAAATCCTGGAAGTGTTATTGGAAAAAATACAAACATATATCCACTATCATCAGTAAGAGGAGTTGTACCAGAAAACAGCATATACAAGAACCAAAACGAAATAATAGTAAAAAAATAACTGCTTTTAACAATATTAAACAAAATGTCCAGTAATATAATATTTTGAAACACCGCGTAAGCGAGCAAATGAGCGAAGCGAATGCGAAATGGAGCAACTGTCAAATAAATAAAATTGAAAGTTGCGACACCAAGGTGTGAAAAATATTATATTACTGGACATTTTGAATATTTTATATAAAAGCCGTATTTTTTTACATCTGTTGAGTTCCAGGTATAAAGTAATCTACCACTCCATAAATTAAAGCACCGATTATAGCAGCCATCCAAGAAATAGAATAACCAGCTACAAAATACTGTGTAAAATATAAAATAATAGCAGCTAAAGCAAATCCAACAAATCCTTTACCAAATGGACTTGCATGTAGACCTGTAAATTTGATTATTAAATAATCCATTATTGTTAAAACAACTGCAGCAAGAGCTAAAGACCATATATTATTTATACTAAAGTTAGGTGTAAAAAATGCTGTAATGGCCAAAACTATAGCAGCTGTAACTAATCTACTAACAATTTGCCAAACTGTAGAAGCACCTGTGGTGCTATTACTTTGAGAATTTGACATATCAAAAACCTCCTTATTAGTTTTTACAATTTTATTTTTTCAAGGTTATATAAATATTATTTACAACAAAAAAATAATTATACAAAAATCGTATAAATACCTAAAAAATGTGAAAAATATATATAAATAAAAATGGAGGAAATTTGATGTTAATAACATTTTTTAGAGCAATTGTATTATACATAATTGTATTAATAGTAATGAGACTAATGGGAAAACGTGAAATAGGACAGCTTCAGCCATTTGAATTAGCAATTTCAATAATGATTGCAGACTTAGCAAGTTTACCAATGACAGAAACAGGAGTGCCAATATCAAATGGAATAATACCAATACTAGGATTATTAGTAATGCATCTTGTAATATCTATGTTGAACATGAAAAGTACAAAAATTAGAGAAATAATATGTGGAAAACCTTCAATATTAATATTTAGGGGAAAGATAGATGAAGAAGTCCTTAAAAGAGAAAGATTTACGATAAACGAGCTAGAAGAGAGGCTAAGAGACAATAATATATTTAATATAGGAGATGTTGAATATGCTGTTTTAGAAACAAGTGGACAAGTGACAGTAATTCCTAAACCTAATAAAAGGCCTACAACACCAGAAGATTTCAATATAGAACCTAAATACGAAGGAATTCCATATGATTTAGTAGTTGATGGAAAAGTAATGTATAAGAATTTAGAAAAAATAGGAAAAAATTATGTATGGTTACAAAAACAAACAGAGAAATTTGGAATCAAACCTGAAGAGGCACTAATTGTAACAATAGATGGGGACAATCAGTTTTTCTGTCAGCCATTAAAAAAATAAAAAAAGGATGGTGGAGTAATGCTAAAAGAGCTTGTGACATGTATTATAATTGTAGTTTCAATTTTTTCATTAGATATGTTTACTCAAAATTATACAAATAAAATAACAAAAGATATAACAAAAATATTTGCAGAACTAAAAGAGTTAGCAATTGAAGAAAATAAAGATGAGATTGATAAAAAAATAACAGAATTAGATGAAATGTGGAATAAAAAACATGATAAGTTAGCTTGTTATATAGAACATGATGAACTTGAAAAAGTAGATACTGCTATAGTATCTGCAAAAAGTTATATCCAAACAGAAGATTATTCTTCAGCTGCTTCAGAATTTGATGTTGGAAAGTTCGTACTTGAACATATTCAAGAAAAATATAAGTTTAATTTAGTTAATGTGTTCTAAAGTGAGCCTTTCATATAAGAAATGAGGATTTTTGTAAAAAAGCTAGTAATCTAAAGAATTTTATGATATAATAAAACAACTATATATGGAGGGTGTATATGAACGATTTTAAAAAACAAATTAAAGCTGATTCTGAAACAATGGAAAGATTAAATGCAATAAATCAAGTATATGAAAAACAGCGGTAGGAAAATGGGGTTTGAAGATAAAATAGCAGCTGCTGTATATATGGCGATTTTAGATGTGAAAGCTGAAAACAAAGAAGAGGAAAAGAAAAAGATGGAATATATGATTGACATTAATAAAGTAATATGCCATTATGAGGAGTTAAAACCAATTTTAAACGATTTTTTTGAAAGTAAGAAATATTTTACCATGGATAGATAAAAATGAAATGAGTTAATCTAGGATTTTATATAGGTTAACTCATTTTGGGTTTTTTGGAGCCTACAACGGGAATTGAACCCGTGACCTCAGCCTTACCAAGGCTGCACTCTACCAACTGAGCTATGCAGGCAAATCAAAAATATTATAGTATATAAAAACAAAAAAAGCAATAGGAGATTGAAAGAAATTCACACAATATTTTACATAAAAGCTTGATTTTTGAAGCAAAATAAACTATAATATTTCTGTATAATTGGAGAAAAAGGAGAGAATAGAAAATGCAAGAAAATAAAAACAAAAATCAAGAAGTAGAATTAGATGAGAATCACTTAATACAAATAAGAAAAGATAAATTAAAAGAATTACAAGAACAAGGAAAAGATCCATTTGAAATAACAAAATTCAATAGAACAAATACAGCAGGAGAAATAAAATCAAAATATGAAGAATTCGAAAACAAAGATGTAACAGTAGCAGGAAGAATAATAGCAAAAAGAATAATGGGAAAAGCATCATTCTGTACAATACAAGACAGTGATGAAAAAATTCAAAGTTATGTAAGTATAAATGATTTAGGAGAAGAAAGTTACAAAGCATTCAAAACATGGGATATTGGAGATATTATAGGAATAACTGGTTTTGTATTCAAAACAAGAACAGAAGAAATATCTGTACATGCAAAAGAAGTAACATTATTATCAAAATCATTAAGACCATTACCAGAAAAATTCCATGGATTAAGAGATGTAGACTTAAGATATAGACAAAGATATGTTGATTTAATAGTAAATCCAGAAGTAAAAGAAACATTTATATTAAGAAGTAAAATAATAAGAGAAGTAAAAGCATATTTAGATAACAAAGGGTACTTAGAAGTAGATACACCAATATTAAACACAATAGCAGGAGGAGCAGCAGCAAGACCATTTATAACACATCACAATACATTAGACTTAGATATGTACCTAAGAATTGCAAATGAGCTATATTTAAAAAGATTAATAGTAGGTGGATTTGACAAAGTATATGAAATGGGAAGAATGTTCAGAAACGAAGGAATGGACATAAAACACAACCCAGAATTCACAAACATAGAATTATATTCAGCATACGAAGATTACCATGATATGATGGATATAACAGAAGATATGTTTAGAACAGTAGCTCAAAAAGTATTAGGAACAGCAAAAATAAACTATCAAGGAACAGACTTGGACTTAGAATCACCATGGAAAAGAATTACAATGATAGATGCAATAAAAGAAGTAACAGGTGTAGACTTTAATGAAATCGAAACAGATGAGCAAGCAGTTGCAATTGCAGAAGAGAAGAAAGTAGAAATAGATCCAATCAAGAAAACAAGAGGAGATATAATAAATACATTCTTTGAAGAATTTGTAGAAGAAACATTAGTACAACCAACATTTATATATGATTACCCAGTAGAAGTATCACCATTAACAAAGAGAAAACCAAGTGATAAAAGATTAACAGAAAGATTTGAAGTATTTATTGGCGGTAGAGAATATGGAAATGCATATTCAGAATTAAATGACCCAATAGATCAATATGAAAGATTCAAAAAACAAGCAGAAGCAAGAGAAGCTGGAGATGAAGAAGCTAATATGATGGATGATGATTTCATAACAGCACTTGAATATGGTATGCCTCCAACAGGCGGACTTGGAATAGGAATCGACAGATTAGTTATGCTATTAACAGATTCTGCATCAATAAGAGATGTATTACTATTCCCAACAATGAAACCATTAAATTAAAATACTTAAGAAAATTCAGGGGAAGATAGGAGCAATATATGTTTGGATTTAATATAGATAAAAAAACATTATATATAATAATAGGAATATTGGTAGTAATATCATTAATGAGTTATGGAACAAGTGGAATATTTAGTTTGATATTATCAATACCAGCAGTATTGTTAGCAATAACAGTACATGAGTTTGGTCATGCATTTGCAGCATACAAATTAGGAGATGATACACCTGTAAGACAAGGTAGATTAAGCTTAAACCCATTTGACCATGTTGATCCATTAGGATTAGCAATGTTATTATTTGCACATATAGGATGGGGAAAGCCAGTAGAAATAGATCCAAGAAATTATAATAGAAATATTTCAGTAGAAAAAGCAGATGCAATAGTATCATTTGCAGGACCATTAATGAATTTTATTACAGCAATAATATTTGCACTAATTTATTGTGCAATAATAAAATTTGCAGGAGCAGGATTCTTACTAAATAAAGTAGGAACAATAATAATAGCAATAGTAGCAAGTATTATTACAATGAATATAGGACTTGGAGTGTTTAATTTAATACCATTACCACCATTAGATGGTTCAAAAATATTTTTACCAATATTACCAAGAAATGCAAAAATATGGTTTATAGATAATCAACAAATATTTTATTTTATATTTTTAATTATATGGATAACAGGAATTGCAGGAAGACTAATTTCACCACTTATAGATTCAATGACAGAAGGAATATTAGGATTAGCAATGAGAATATTTGGATTATTATAAAATTAGGAGAAATATAAATGACAAAAAAAGATATAATAGTTTTAGGAATAGAATCAAGTTGTGATGAAACTTCTGTTGCCGTTGTAAAAAACGGTAGAGAAGTTTTATCTAATATAATAGACACACAAATAAAAATTCATGAGCAATATGGAGGAGTAGTTCCGGAGATTGCATCAAGAAATCATATAGAAGCAATATCAAGAGTTGCTAAAACAGCGATTGAAGAAGCAAATATGAAATTTGAAGATGTAGATGTAATTGCACCGACATATGGACCAGGATTAGTAGGTGCATTATTGGTAGGCGTATCTTATGGAAGAGGACTAGCATATGCATTAAATAAGCCATTAGTAGGAGTAAATCACTTAGAAGGACATATTGCTGCAAATTACATAACACATCCAGATTTAGAACCACCATTTTTATGTATGTTAACATCAGGTGGAAATACACAAATAGTATATGTAAAAGACTATTGTGATATGCAAGTTCTAGGCAGAACACGTGATGATGCAATAGGAGAGGCTTTTGATAAAGTTGCAAGAGTAGTTGGCTTAGGGTATCCAGGAGGACCAAAAGTTGATAAATTAGCACAGCAAGGTCAAGCAAGCATAGACTTCCCAAAAACACATTTTGAAAACTTAGATTTTAGTTTTAGTGGAATAAAAACTGCAGTAATAAATTTACATCATAAAAATCCAGATGTAAGCAAAGAAGATTTGTGTATGAGTTTTGAGAAGGCTGTAACAGAAGTGCTAATAGAAAATATTACCAAGGCAATAGAACAAACAGGAATAAAGAAAGTTGTGCTAGCAGGTGGAGTATCTGCAAATACTCATATTAGAAGTGAATTTGAAAAATTAGAACAACAAGGAATAAAAATATACAAGCCAGATTTAAAACTTTGTACAGATAATGCAGCAATGATAGGAGCAGCAGGATATTATAGATATCTAAATGGAGATATTTCAGAAAATACACTAAATGCAGTACCGAATTTGAAAATTGGAGATTAGAAAAGGAAAAATAATATGTCAATATTTGTAATAGCAGACCTTCATTTATCATTTAGAGTACCAAAACCAATGGACATATTTGGAGATAATTGGTCAGGTCATGAAGAGAAAATAAGAAAAGATTGGATAGAAAAAGTAAAAGAAGATGACTTGGTTGTTTTACCAGGTGATTTTTCGTGGGAAACATATTTAGAAGATACAAAATTTGATTTTGGATATCTAAATAGTTTACCTGGAAAAAAGTTAATGCTAAAAGGTAATCATGACTATTGGTGGACAACTTTGACTAATATGAGAAAATTTTTAAAAGACAATAACTTTAATAATATAGATTTTCTATACAATAATAGTTATGAATTTGAAGATAAAATTTTATGTGGTACTAGAGGCTGGAGTATTACAGATGAAGGTACTGATGAAAAATTAATAAATAGGGAACTTATCAGATTAGAATTGTCTTTGCAAGATGGAGTAAATAAGTTTGGAAAAGATAAAGAGATAATAGTGTTTATGCATTATCCTCCTATAACAAAGGCAAAAATTGAACTTGAGCAAGAGGCTAAGTTTGTAGAGCTTATGAAAAAGTATAATGTTAAAAGATGTTATTATGGTCATCTGCATGGTGCTTCTATAAAGGATGCTGTTCAAGGCAAAATTGAAGGTATTCAGTTTAAACTTGTGAGTGCTGATGGATTAGATTTTAAATTAGAAAAAATCAGATTATAGTATTTTAAAGAATTGATAATATTTGTGAATTTTATAAAAAAGTCCCAATTTGGGGCTTTTTTTGTTGATTTTTAAAAATCTATATAGTAAAATGTAGACATATGGAAAAAGAGGAGTAGAGATGTTAGACCTAAACAAAGATGTAAAATATGTAAAAACAGTAGGCCCAAACAGGGTAAAACTACTGAATAAGCTAAAAATATATACATTAAAAGACTTAATAGAATACTATCCAAGAGACTATGAAGACAGAAGCAAGCCAAAAAACTTATATGAATGTACAGATGGAGAAGAAGTCTTAATAGAAGCAATGCCAACAGGACGAATCAGCGAAATGCACAAAGGAAGAATGACAATAAGTAGATTAATTGTAAAAGACCAAACAGGAACATGTTATATAACATGGTTCAATCAAGGGTATTTAAGAGACAAATTTCAACCTGGAAGAATGTACAGATTTTTTGGAAAAATATCAAACAAAAGTGGAAGATTAGAAATGAATTCGCCTGTATATGATGAAATTGACCAAAGTAAAAATACAGGAAAAATTATTCCAATTTATCCATTAACATATGAGCTAAAGCAAACAACATTAAGAAGAATCATAGAAAATGGACTTTTAGAAGTAAAAGGGCAATTGCCAGAAACATTGCCAGAATACATATTAAAAGAAAATAATTTATGGGATATAAACAATACAATTGAAAGAATACACTTTCCAGTAGAGTTTTCAGATTTTAATAAGGCGAGAGAAAGACTAGTATTTGAAGAGCTACTTACAACACAATTAGCATTATTAAAATTAAAAAATAATTATGAACACGAAACAGATGGAATACAATTTAGTAAAGATGTATATATGTCAGACGTAATAAATATTTTACCATTTAAATTAACAAAAGCACAACTACGAGTATTAGAAGAAATTGATAAAGATATGGAAAGCAACAAGCCAATGAACAGATTACTACAAGGAGATGTTGGTTCAGGAAAAACAGTGGTAGCAATGATATCGGCATATAAAGCAGTAAAATCAGGATATCAAGCAACAATAATGGCACCAACGGCAATACTTGCAAGTCAGCATTTAGAAAGCTTTCAAGGAATATTAGAAGAACTTGGAATAAGAGTAGAGCTATTAATTTCAAGTGTTACTAAAAAGAAAAAAGCCGAAATATTAGAAAAACTGCAAAATGGAGAAATAGATATATTAATAGGAACACATGCAATATTAGAGGAAAATGTAGTATTCAAAAATTTAGGATTAGTCGTAACAGATGAGCAACACCGTTTTGGAGTAAAACAAAGAGGAACTATAGCATCTAAAGGACAAAATCCAGATGTAATTGCAATGTCTGCAACACCAATTCCAAGAACACTTGCATTAATATTATATGGAGATTTGGATATATCTATAATAGATGAACTTCCACCAAACAGAAAGAAAATTGAAACATATGCAGTT
Organism: uncultured Clostridia bacterium; assembly: GCA_934149155.1. Classification (GTDB taxonomy): domain Bacteria; phylum Bacillota; class Clostridia; order TANB77; family CAG-508; genus CAG-269. The sequence continues at coordinate 10,173 of CAKPDZ010000027.1, forward strand.
AGAAAAAATATGGAAGAAAGAGTAAATAATTTTATAAGAAAACAAATAACAGAAGGCAGGCAAGCATATATAGTATGTCCATTAGTTGAAGAAAACGAAGATATGGAGGGCTTGCAATCAGTAATTGAACTTGCAGAAAAATATCAAAAAGAAACATTTAGTGAATATAAGGTAGCATATTTACATGGAAAAATGAAACCAAAAGAAAAAGATGAAATTATGGAAAGATTCAAAAATGGTGAAATCCAAATTTTGATTGCAACAACTGTAATAGAAGTTGGAGTTAATGTTCCAAATGCAAGTATTATGGTAGTAGAAAATGCAGAAAGGTTTGGATTAGCACAATTGCACCAATTACGTGGAAGAGTAGGAAGAGGCGAATATCAATCATATTGCATTTTAAAATACGAAGGAAATAGCGAAACAATAAGACAAAGGATGAAAGTAATGTGTGATACAAATGACGGATTTATAATTTCTGAAAAAGACTTAGAACTTAGAGGCTCTGGAGACTTTTTTGGAACAGAGCAACATGGACTTCCAGAATTTAAAATTGCTAATCTGTTTGAAGATATAGCAGTTTTGAAAAAGGTTCAAAAATTAGCTTTAAAAATTATGGAAGATGATCCATTACTTGAAAAAGAAAAAAATGCAAAACTAAATAACTTGGTAAAGGAAAAATTTAGTTCAAGAATAGAAATTTAAATTATTGCTATTGCTGGTACAGAAACAGCGATTGGCAAAGAAAAGGATGTTGATATTATGTTACAAATAATTGGAAGATTAATAGGTGTACTTGTTTTATTAGCTGGTGTGATTTTAGTTTATGATGCTAGAATTATTACTAAAAAGGCTTTTGGCTTTGGTGACCAAAATGAGGCTACAAGTGGCTTCAAAATTTTAGGTGCTATACTTGCAATGGTTGGTGGATTGATAGTTTTCTTTTGTTAGGAAACTATCTTTTTTTAGAATTAAGACAAAAAACTATTGACTCTCCCCTTAAGGTTAGGTGTATAGTTGAATTAGGAGGAAAAGAATGTTAAAAATAGGAGAATTTGCAAAAATATTTAATGTAACAATAAAAACAATAAGATTCTATGAAGAAAAAGAATTGTTAAAGCCTTGCTATATTGATAAATATTCTGGATATAGATATTATGATGATGAAAACATAAAACAGATGAATCAGATTTTATATCTAAAAAAACTAGGATTTTCATTAGACGAGATAAAAAAATATGACGAAAAGCTAGTAAAAAATAAAATTGAAGAATATCAAGAAAAAATAATTCAATATACTTCTAACATTAACATTCTTAAAGACATAGATAGTACAAGCACAAAGGGAGAGGAGGTTAAAAAAGCTAAAAAGCCATTTGAATTTAAAGGATACTATAAGAAGGATTACAGAATAATAGGCTTTTGGAAGACAATTGCTTTACTAAAGAAAAATCAAAAATTTAAATACAGAGAGCAAGAGAAAAATCAAGATTTTGAGCTCGAAAGAATTACAATAAATCCAATAGAAAATGAAGTAATAGCATACATTAATAAGAAAAGTATAATAGCTAAATATACTAAAGATTATATATTAGATATTATAGAACCAAAGAGTATAAGCTGTTATGATTATAAAAAAGTCAATGGAAAGAAATATCTTTTTATAGAATGGAAAGATGAATGTTATTATGTATTAGAAAAAATAGGAGGGATTAATTTTATGGAAGAAATGTTTGAAAATAAAGAAAAAATGTATAATATTCTAACAAAAGACGGAAGAGGACTAACTTTAGGAAAAGACATCATATTACCAGAAGATAAAAGAGGAAATGTAAATGCATTAATTGTTGGTGGAAGTGGAGCAGGAAAATCATCAGCATATACAGTAACTAATACATTAAAAATGTTAGGTTCATATATTATTGTAGATCCACTAGGAGAAGTTTATGATAAAACTCATAAATATCTAAAAAATAATGGATATAAAATAAAAGTACTAAATTATGAAAACAGAGATATAAAAAATAGTATTGATGAAGAAGACAAATATCAATATAATCCTTTAAGCCATATAAAAAATGATGCAGACATAGAAAGTTTAGCTAATATCTTAGTAGGAAATGAAGATGATGAATTTTGGAATGATGCTTCTAAGAGTTTAATGAAGACAATAATTTATTACGTTATAGAAAATGAAGATAAAAAAGATTTACTTACTTGTTTCAAATTATTAGGATTGCCAAAAGAAAATTTATTTGCAAATTTTGATATATTTGAAGAAAATACAAAAGCATATAAATATTATACTATTTTAAAGACATTTCCTGAAAAAACATATCAAAGTATAGTTTCTACTGCGATATTAAAATTATCTTTTGTAATAAATGGAATAAAAGAAGATGGTGAAGCTACTGACAAATTTGAATTTGAAGAATTAAGGGATGGAAAAACAGCTATATTTCTAATGCAAAATGGAAACCGTAATGAAGATGCGAAATTCAATAATATTTTTATAAGCCAATTTTTAGCAACATATAAAATTGGAAATATTGGACAAGAACACATATATATAATGTTAGATGAAGTAGAAAGATTAGGAAAAATTTATGATTTTGCAAGAAACGTGGAATTAGCAAGATGTAGAAAATTATCAATAAGTCTGATGACAAATAACATGGAAAACATAAAAGATATCTATGGAAAAGAATACTATAATATAATGAATTCAATAGATACACAAATGTTGTTAGGAACTAATATAAAATCAGATATTATGTATTTTAGCGAGTTATTAGGTATAGATTCAGATTTTATAAAAGATGATTTGAAAAATGATGAACTTTTAATATATGAAAAAGGTTTAAAACCAATACTTGCAAGAAAAGATTATTTCTTTTATAATGAAATGTGGAATAATATATAGGAAGGGTAAATAATGAATAATATTCAAGTAGAAAATGTTGATTTAGAAAATGTGATGTTTCATTTTTCAGATGGTGATATAAAATCAATAGAAGAAAAAGGATTAGAAGCAAGAATAGGACATAATAGTGAAGGAATTGAGACTCATAAAAAAGTATTTTTTTCGCAGGGAATGAGCGAAATGTTACAATTAGTATATAATTTAATAAGAGTATCAAAAGATGCCATAGACAACGAAGAAAAGCCGATAGAGCAAAGAAATAAGGTATTACATAATTGGTTAGAAAAATATTCAGAATGTAAAGATGATTTTAAGCAGGATGCATGGAAAAATGCCTATAGAATAACATATCAAATATTAAAACATGCTAATTATTATAGTTTGGATTTGAATGGAACAACTACAAGAGAATTCGAAAATATGAGTAAAGAAGAACAAGAAAAAATAGATTATCTAATAGATGATATAGATGATGAAACTGGTAAAGTAATGGAAAAACATAATATGCATACTAGATTTGATAGAAGTGTAACACCAAATAAAATTAGTAGATTATGCTGTAAAAATAAGGATAATGCACTAGCTGTTGTAGAATATGCTTATCAAAGTTTCTTCGATAAAGTTGGAAAAGAAAATGTAGACAATGAACCTGAAATGTATTATATGAGAGGATTGGAAAAATTTTTTGAATATGTATCAGATTTGGAAAAAAGCCCTTTTGCTAAAAAAGAAACATCACTAGATGTGGTAGATGCAAAAGATTTATCAGAAAATGAATTGAATAAAATATGTTTTCACTTTACGAATAAAAGCAATGAAAATAGTATAGCAAGTAAAGGCTTATTACCTCAAAATGAAAATGATTTAAAAGTAGGCTATAATAAACCTAAACAAGTATATTTTTCTAGGGGACAGGAAGCTATGCTATCTTTAATGAATAGGTTCTTAAATTTATTAGTAGGTAAATCGCCTATATTAAATAATGTATTAATAAAGCCACAATATATGAGCGAAAGCAGAAGAATGCAAGATAGTCCACTAACTAAAACAGAAACATTTGACTACATGGAAAAATTTTTAAAAGATAGTATGTATCTTTCTTTAGACTTATTGGAAGGTAAAGATTATGATCCAGAAGCTATTAATCTAGAAAGTAAGAGAAAACATAAAGTAACACCACGAAATATGAATACTTATCCTAATAAATCAATACTACCAGATAAAATACAAAAAATAAGTATTGATGGAAAAACAGATGCATTAAGTGTATTAACATATATGTATGATAAGTATTTAGAAAAAGAAAATAAAGAAATAGAAACTTATGGAATAGAAGAGGAACAGCTTGTTGGAGAATTTGTGAAATTTACGAGAGAAAAAAACAAATTGGATTTCCTGAAAAAAATAGAAAAATTTGAAGATTCTGATATTAATAAAAAGGAAGAAGCTGATAGAAGAGTGCAAAGAGATATGGAGATACAAGATAAGGATATAATAAAGTAAGAGTATAAGTGGAGGAACAAAAGATGGAAGATAAATATCCCAAAGCATATAAACAAGTAATAGAAATATTGAAGTATGCACCACAAGAGATTGTTGATAAAATTCCTCAAAAAATGATAAAAACATTTAAAACTAATATGGATGATAAATATGATTTTAAAATTGATATTAGTAAAAGTTTTGAAGAACAAGATGTTTTGGAAGAAACAAAAGCAATTTTGACTAATATATTTCGTGATTATTGGGCAACACCTGAGCAAAAAGAACGAATATTAGAGAAAGAAAAAAATGATAGAGAAATTGAGGAAAATCTAAAAAGGGAAAAATACAACCCAGATGATTTATTTAAAAAGAAACAAAAGGTAATTCAACAGAATGAAGAAATACAAAGTAATTTTCCAGTAGAAATCAAAAAAGAAAAATTCTATAAAAAGATTATTAATTTTATGAAAAAGAGATTTCATATAAGCTGATATATAAATTGACAATATAGATTGAATATGGTATTATGTAACATATTTAATCTATATTTTTATAATTTATTAATTCAAATTTTAATACAAACTTTAATAAAACAACAAATATTACTCAAAAGAAAGGAGGAATATTGTGAATTTAGATCTCTTAAAAAACATAGCAGAACAAATCGAAAACAATGACAATGTAAAAAAATTTATGCAAGATTTATCAGAAAGCTTAGAAAATAAAAATAAGCAAAATCAAGAATTACAAGAAGATAGAAAAGAAGGACATTTATATTTAGTAACAGAAGATAGAAATGGCGAAGTTTATTTGTGGGATTTTACAGATAAACCGGGACATGAATTTAAAGAAATAATAACATCTGAAGAATTATTAAAAGTAGCAAAAGAAGGAGCGATGCTTCAATATAAAGATGGAAAATATGAGTTATATTCAGAAAACGGGTATGATATGTTAGAAGAAGCGGAAAAATAGAAAAAATAACATTAGAAAGGAGAATGAAATTGAAAAAAACAACTGAAATAAAGACTATAGATAAAGTAGTTAATAAATACAAGGAAGTATTTATTAACAAAGAAGATAATGCCTTAAAAAGACAGAAAAAGATATTAAAAAAACTAAAGAAATCAGAAAAAGAAATTGAAAATGGAGAAGGAATTGAATCAGATATTGCATTTAAGGAGTTGAGACATAAGTTTGGATATTGAAAAATACACAGTAATAATTACACCAACAGCATATAGAGAAATTAATAGAATATATGAATATTTAGAATTACAGAAGAAAAAATTATTTTGATAATAAATAGAAAGGATAAAAAAATGAGCAGAAAAAGAAACAAAAGAAACAATTTAAATGAACTAATAATATTCCTATGTATAGCAATCATAATAGGAATAACAGGATACTTTGGAGTAGGAACACAAGACAACAACTCAAATAAAACTAATGAAACAAATACTGTTACAACATCAAATTCAACATCAATAAGTTTAGAAAATATCCCAGAATACAATCAAAGTCCATACATAGAAATAAATAATAATAAACCATCATTCACTGAAAATGAATATACAACAAAAGCATTTGAAACATACAGTGATTTAGACTCGTTAGGAAGGTGTGGAGTAGCATATGCAAATATATGCAAAGAAATCATGCCAGCAGAAAATGAAAAAAGAGGAGCAATTTCAAGTGTAAAACCAACTGGGTGGCAGACAGCTAAATATCCAGGAACAGTGGATGGAAATTATTTATATAATAGATGTCATTTAATAGGCTATCAACTAGCAGGAGAAAATGCAAATGAAAAGAATTTAATTACAGGAACAAGATATATGAATGTGGAAGGAATGTTACCATTCGAAAATAAGGTAGATGAATACATTGATAAAAATCCTAAAAATCATGTACTATATAGAGTAACACCTATTTTTAAAAATCAAAATTTAGTAGCGAATGGTGTACAAATGGAAGCATATTCTGTAGAAGATAATGGAATCGGAGTATGTTTCAATATATATGTTTATAATGTACAGCCTGGCATAGAGATTGATTATGCAACAGGGAATAGCAAATTAGTTAAATAAAGAAAGAATCTGAAGCATACAGATTCTTTCTTTTTGCTTAATAGTGCACAAAAAAGTACCAGTCTTTTGCACAAAACAGAACCGGTCCCAAATGCGCAAAAATTTTAGAAAGTGCGGTCAGTATATTGACAACATATTTTTTATGTGATAATCTAGTATTGAAAACTAGATAGATGCAAAAGATAATAGACAGCAAAAATAGAAAGGAAATGTATAATGGAAAGAGAAAGATATTTTAATGCAATAGAATTTAAAGATATCAAAGGAATAATATACAATTCAGCTAAGCAATATGCAAAAAATACAGCTTTTATATTAAAACATAAAGAAGATAAAAAAGTTACATATGAAAATATTACATATAAGAAATTATTACAAGATATCAATGCATTTGGAACAAAATTATATGAAATGGGATTTAAAGACAAAAGAATAGCTATAGTAGGAAGAAATAGATATGAATGGGTAATTGCTCATTTATCAAATTTATTAGGTGGAATTGTATCTGTTCCTCTAGATAAAGAATTACAAGTTGATGAGCTAGAAAGTTGCTTAGAAAGAAGCAAAGCTGATGTTGTAGTTTTTGACGAAAAGTATACAGAAACTATAGAAGAAATAAAAAGTAGAGGTAATACAAATTTACAAGAATATATTTGTATGTCAGAAAAAGAAGGGTATAAAAATTTTTGGGATTTAAAAGCTCAAGGAGAAGATTTAGTACAGCAAGGAGAAAAAGAATACATTCAAAATAAAATTGATGAAGATAAAATGGGAATTTTATTATTTACATCTGGAACAACATCAAAATCAAAAGCAGTAATGTTGTCACAACACAATGTGGCATCAAATGTATATGCAATGTTGTTGGTAGAAAATTTCTTACCTACAGATGTGAATTTAGCATTTTTACCATTTCATCATATATTTGGTTCAACAGAAATGATAGTAATGTTAGCATCAGGATTAGCAACAGCATTCCCTGATGGATTAAGATATGTTGCACAAAATTTAAGAGAGTATAAAGTTTCTTTATTCGTTGGAGTTCCACTACTTGTAGAAGCAATATATAGAAATATTGAAAAAGAAGTTGAGAAACAAGGAAAAACAAAGACAATTAACTTTGCTAAAAAAGTAAGTAATGCATTATTAAAATGCCATATAGATGTTAGAAAGAAAATGTTTAAGCCTGTATTAGATGCACTTGGAGGAAACATGAGATTTATAATATCAGGTGGAGCGCCATTAGATAAAAAAGTTGCTAAAGGATTTAATGATTTAGGAATTGAATTAGTTCAAGGATATGGTTTAACAGAAACGTCACCTGTAATAGCAGCTGAAAATGCATATAAAAAGAGAAGTGGTTCAATAGGATTTCCAATGGATAATGTAGAACTAGAAATAGTAGATAAAGACGAAAATGGAATTGGAGAACTTCGTGTAAAAGGCCCAAATGTAATGCTTGGATATTATGAAAATGAAGAAGAAACAAATAAAGTTATAAGAGATGGATGGTTCTACACAGGTGATTTGGGATATATTGATAAAGATGGATTTATATTCTTAACAGGTAGACAAAAAGATATGATAGTTCTAAAGAATGGTAAAAAAGTATTTCCAGAAGAATTAGAAACTTTAATAAACAGACTTGATTTAGTAAAGGAATGTCTAGTTTATGGAATGCCAGACGAAAAAGACAAAAATGATTTAAAACTATCAGTAAAGATAGTTTATAATACAGAAGTTGCAAAAGAAAAATACCCAGATGCAACAGAAGAAGAGTTAAGAAAAATTATATGGGAACAAATAAAAGAAATAAATAAGACATTTCCACCATATAAATATATCAAAAACATGATTTTAACAGACCAAGAATTAATAAAAACAACAACACAAAAAGTAAAAAGACAAGAAGAAATCAAAAAAATACTAGGATCTAAATAATAGACCCTAGTTCTTTTTTTCTATTTTTTTCTCATTAGGCACGATTATGTTTTTAGGTTTTTTATCTTTGTTTTGTGGTTTGGCAGCATTTATGTGATCATAAACTTGAGAAATTTTTAAGTTTGAGCCATCTCCTTTAACAACTTCAATTTCTTTTTTATTTTCATTTTTATCAGGCATATTGAACACTCCTTACTAAATTTTTTCTATCTTATCATAAAAGACGTAAAATGTAAATAATAAATTATTGAAAAAATTGACTAGATTGTAGGTTAGTCAATCATTTGTCACAAATTATTTAAAATAAATACTTTGAGCACCTATATTGCAAATAACGATTC
>CAKPDZ010000028.1 GCA_934149155.1 uncultured Clostridia bacterium
GATAAGCGCTGGGAAGAGAACAACAAACGTTGGGACGAAAATGATAAGCGCTGGGAAGAGAACAACAAACGTTGGGACGAAAATGATAAGCGCTGGGAAGAAAACAACGAGAGTTGGAAGAAAAATGAAAAAAATAGGAAAATAGATTACCAAGAAATTCTTGATTTGTTTATTAAATATGATGTTGCAGTATCAAGAAAACTTGGAGACCCTAATGCGGATAAAATGTTAAAGCTATTGAAATAATAAAACTAAAAGATAAAAGTGCATCAAATATATTGTTATATAATAATGAAAAATAAAAGGAGATTAATAAAAATGGGAAAGTTATTTGTAATAGATGGAACTGATGGAAGTGGAAAACAAACACAATTTGAAAAATTGCAAAAAAGATTAACAAAAGATGGAATAGACTATAAAGTAGTAAGTTTTCCAAATTATGATTCGCCAAGTTCAACATTAGTAAAAATGTATTTATCAGGAGAATTTGGAAAGAATGCCAAAGAAGTTAGTCCATATATAGCATCAACATTTTATGCTGCTGATAGATATGCAACATTTAAGCTAGGATATAAAGAATATTACGATAATGGAGGAATAATATTGGCTGACAGATACACAACAGCTAATATGGTTCATCAAGCTGGAAAAATATATGATAAAACGGAAAGAAAAAAATTTCTTGATTGGCTTTGGGATTTTGAATTTAATTTGTATGGATTACCAATACCAGCAGAAGTATTTTTTCTAAATATGCCAGTAGAAAAATCTTTAGAATTAATAGAAAACAGAGAAAATAAATTTAATCATACTGCCCAAAAAGATATACACGAAAATGATAAAAATCATTTGATTGATGCATATAATGCTGCTTGTGATGTTGCAAAGGATTATAATTGGTATGAAATAAAATGTGTTAAAGATAAAAAGATACGTTCAATTGAAGATATTCATGAAGAAATATATAAAGAAATTAGAAAACACATACAATTTTAAAAAATAACTTAAAAAACGTAAGATTATATTAAAAATTGGGCTAAATCGAGCCATAATTAAGTGTAAAACGAAAATATTGCCCTTGATAAATTGGATAAATTTGGTATAATAATAAAGATGGTGCATTATTCTAGTCGTACTATTTATTGCGAGGGTGGGGCTAAAAATCCACTAAAGGGCATACCGATGAAGCATCTTATTTGTGCGCGAAATGCCAGTTTTGTGTGTGGGTAGGATGAAAGAAACCAGGGTATGGTATAATGGCATATACAGGATTCCCTTGTTTTGTTGAGACTTAAATTGCATTTTTAAGTGAAACCTATGGTGAGTGCCAAGACACAAAATACATAGAGTAGCCTGTCTTGAGTGAATGTATTGGGATTAAGTATTACTATGAAATTTCATTTGCAAAAAAGACTAGCAATAAACAATAGTATGTCAAGGAAAACTTCTAGAATGTTTGCTTTCATAAAAGCATAGAAATCTGAGGATTAAGGTACGGACTTAAGTGGCAATCTAGTGCCTAATGAAATATGTAGGTGTTCTTTTTAAATGGAAACAGCTATATAGTAATATATAGTAGAGAATAGAGAAATTCAACTAGACCTAAACCGTAAAATTTACTTAGATTTTACCATCTAAAATAGTATATAAAAGGCGAGAATTTAAGATTAAAACTCTCGCTTTAATTGATATTAAAGGAGAAGAAAACGTAAATGAAAAAAGATAAAGAAAAAGAACACTCGAAGGCAAAATGGTTTATAGAAATTTTTATAACTACATTTATACTATCAATGGCATTTTCGTACATATCAAATAATGGAGTAACACATCTAAATATAATATCATCAGTAATAATACTAATAGTTGTAATTGCAATAGGTATATTATTTGATATAGTAGGTGTTGCAGTAACTGTTGCTAAAGAACACGAATTTCATGCAAAAGCTACAAAAAAAGTTGCAGGAGCAAAAACATCTATAAAATTAATAAAAAATGCAGCTAAGGTAGCTAATATTTGTGCAGATGTTATAGGAGATATTTGTGGTGTATTAAGTGGAGCAATTAGTGCTTTAATAGCTGCAAAGATTTCTGAAAAAGTAGGTGTAAATTTACAATTCGTCATAAGTGCTAGTGTGGCTGCAATAACTGTTGGAGGAAAAGCAATAGGAAAAGAAGTAGCAAATAAAAATTCTACACCAATAGTGCATTTTGTTGGAATTATATTAAATAAAATATATAAATAGAAAATAAAGCGACCAATATTATTTTGGCCGCTTTATACAATAGAAAAATTTTAATTTTTTCTCTGCTAACATTTCTTGCTCTAGTATTTTGCATACTAGAGGAGATGTTGTATGTACTTTTATTTTTGAAAATCGTTTTAGCAGTAAATTTAATACTGTATGTATTTGATTTTTAAAATTAGAAGACATACATAGAGAATCTAATTTAACCTGTCCTTTTGAAATTAGACTAGTATGAACGATGCCTATAGGAGTATTATAATATTCGATTATAAATATGTTTTCTTCCTTGCTCGTTAAACCTTTAAAAAAAGTTTCTATTGTTATTTCAGAAACATCATCACAAAGAGGTGTTTCTGTTTTTGTAACTTTTGAAGTCGTAGCACTATCATATAAAACTTCATAATTATCAGTTAAATAGAAGTGCTCAAAAATTTTTACATCTTCAGGCTTTGCATTCCGTAATTCCATAGGGAATACTCCTTTCTACATTATTATATAATTATTATACAATAGTTATTACAAAAAGTCAAAATTATGTAAAACTGAATTTTAGATTATTTTGTAGTCAAAAGTATCAATCCTTTTTTGATTAAGTCTTCAACGCTAAGATTTTCTACATCTAAATGCTTAAATGCTTTTTCTATATCTTTTCGAGTGTAACCAAGAACCATAAGACCAGAAGTTGCTTCTTGAATATTTTCAGAAACTTTTATAGAGTTTAATTTTTTATGTTCTAGTTTTTCTTCATCTAATTCAGATTGTTCTGCTTTTAATTTATCTTTTAATTCTAAAATAATTCTTTGGGCAGATTTTGGACCAATTCCAGGAACCTGAGTAAGTAATTTTACATTATTAGAAATTACTGCAATAGCAAATTCAGATGGTTCTATGCAAGAAAGCATTACTAATGCACTTTTGGCTCCGACTCCGCTAACACTAATAAGTAATTCAAACATTCTAAGTTCTTCTTGAGTTTTAAAGCCATATATGCTAATATCATCTTCTCTAACTCTGTAATATGTATGAACTTTAATTGTTTCACCAATTTCACCAATTGAATTGATAGCGTTTTCAGACATAAAAATTTTATATCCTAATCCACTAACATCAATAACTATATAGTTTTTATATTTCATTTCTAATGAACCTTTTATATATGCTAACATTTAAATCATCCTTTCACTTTTGATATTATAAATATAAAAAATGCAAAAGTCAATGGAGCAAATACAATGTTACAATTTTTAAAGTGAAAAAATGTTTGGAAAAATCATTGACAATTTTTTTTGCATGTTTTATAATCAAGCAGAAAGGAAGAGAAAGATGAGTAATACAGAACCATTAGCATATAGAATGAGGCCTAAAACACTTGAAGAATATGAAGGACAAGAACACGTAATAGGACCTGGAAAGTTATTATATAGAACAATAAAAGCAGATAGATTATCGAGTATAATTTTATTTGGCCCTCCAGGATGCGGAAAAACATCACTAGCTAAAGTAATAAGTGAAACAACAAAGTATAAATTTTATAAAATAAATGCGGTAACAGCAGGAGTATCAGATATAAAAAAGATTGTTGAAGAAACTCAAAATTTTATGATGAATCCTGCAGGAAAAAGCATTTTATTTATTGATGAGATTCATAGATTTAATAAATTGCAACAAGATGCATTATTACCATTTGTAGAAAATGGAACAATAATATTAATAGGTGCAACTACAGAAAATCCATATTTTGAAGTGAATAAGGCTTTAATATCTAGGTCAATGGTAATAAAACTTGAACCATTAACAGAAGAAAATATATATAATATTTTAAAAAGAGCTTTAACAAGTAAAGAAGGACTTGGAGAATATAGTGTAAAAATAGAAGATAGTACTTTAAGAAAAATAGCAGATATAGCTAATGGAGATGTACGAACAGCTTTAAATGGATTAGAAATAGCAGTATTAACAACCAATATGGAATCAGATGGATATATCCATATTACAGATGAAGTAATAAAAAACAGCATTCAAAATAGAAAAGCTATATTTGATAAAAATGGAGATACACATTATGATAATATAAGTGCATTTATAAAATCAATGAGAGGATCAGACCCAGATGCAGTATTACTTTATTTAGCAAGAGCACTAAATGGTGGAGAAGACCCCGTATTTTTAGCAAGAAGAATAGTAATATGTGCTTCAGAAGATGTAGGTTTAGCAGACCCACAAGCACTTGTGATTGCAACTTCAGCGATGCAAGCAGTGCATATGGTTGGAATGCCAGAGGCAAGAATTATTTTAGCAGAAGCAGCGGTATATGTAGCAAATTGCAAGAAGTCTAATGCAACATATTTAGGAATAAATAAAGCATTAGAAGATGTTAAAAATCAAGATACGGGAGAAATACCTATGCATATAAGAAATGCACCAATAGAAAAAATGAGAGAATTAGGCTATAATGAAGGATATAAATATCCTCATGATTATCCAGGACATTGGGTAGAACAGCAATATTTGCCAGACAAAATGTTAGGAACAAAATACTTTATAAAAGATGAAAATATTAATTTACAATAAAATGTTTTTATGTTAAAATAATATTGATTATATATTCAAACTAGAAACAAGGAGAGGGATATGAGTTCAAAAGAAAATAAAGACCAAAAAAAAGAGGAAAGAATAACTAGGTTAGCAAATAAAAAAATTGATTTTATGGAACAAAAAAGCATAAATAAAGTAGGAAAAGAAGAAATTGTTAAAGCATTTAATAAGGCTGAAAATTTTGTAGAAAAAAAAGAAAAAGAGAAAAACAAAAAAAGAAAATTTAGAAATGCGATTATTGCAATTCTTGGGGCATTAGGAATTGCTGTTGGTGGACATGCAATGCTACCAAGTGGAAATACTAAAGGAAGTAATATAAATGTAACAGAAGAAAAGAAAACTAAAAATGATTCAAATTCAAAATTTAGAGAGGATATTAAAGTTGAACAAAAGCAGGAAGAAAATACGCAAGAACAAGAAAAAAACGAATTAACATTAATAGATGAAATATTAGAAAAATATAATTCTAAAATAGCAGATGAAAATAAAATAGATAAAACAGATTTGCGGAATAATATTACAAAACAATATGGGTGAAGGAAATGTTATAGGAAATGTTTCAAATAATGGAGAAGTAACATATAGAGAAAATGTTAAGGCTGAAGTAGAAGGAAAGTTGAGCGAAAGTGAATATTGGGTATCAGCAGACACAATAAATAGTATATATATACTTATAGATAAGAAAAACAAAAAAACTATTGCTGGTATTGGTGATATTGAAGAATCAGCTAGTGAATATGCAGAAGTTTCTATAGAAAGAGTTTTTGTAAAAGAAGATACTGGACGTGTAGAATATACAAAGAATCCAGATACTTATGTGCCTCTTGAAGATGTAAGTGAAAAAGATATGCAAAATGTTTATAATAGCTTCGAACAATATTATTTAGATAGAATTAAAGAAAAACAAGCTGAAAATCATAAGGAGTCTATAGAATCAAGAGGATAAAATATAGAAAAATGGTAAAAATAAAACTGGTAGTTAGAAATACCAGTTTTATTTTGTGTTTGGAGAATTATAAAATGATTGTAAAAAAAATAATATTAGGAATTATTGCAGGAATTATATGTGGATTATTTGGGACTGGAGGAGGATTGATACTTGTACCAGCATATATATATATGTTGAAATTAGATTCTAAAAAATCAAGAGGAACATCATTAAGTTGTATGTTAGTAATGGTTATAGTTAGTAGCATATTTTATTCTAAAAATAAGTACATAAATTGGAACTTGGGAGTATTATGTGCAATAGGTGGAATAATAGGAGGATATTTTGGCGCAAAAATATTAAATAAGATACCGGATTATATATTAAAAATTGTATTTGTAATATTTTTAATATATTATTCAATTAAAATATTGTTTTTTTAAAAGGAGGCATATATGATACCTATATTAATAGGGACATTTTCAGGTATATTTAGTGGAATAGGAATGGGTGGTGGAACAATATTAATATTTTTGTTAACAACATTTTTAAATATTGAACAACATTTAGCACAATCAACAAATTTAATATATTTTATACCAACAGCAATTGCTGCAATTTTTATTAATTATAAAAATAAAAATATTGATTTGAATTTAGCTATTTTTACATCTATAGGAGGAATTATTGGTGCAATAATAGGAGCGATAATTTCTATCAATACAGATGTATTAAAACTAAAGAAAATGTTTGGGATTTTTTTAGCAATAATTGCTATTCATGAAATATATACCTTGTTTAAAGAGTATAAACACTATAAAAAAAGAGATAATAAAAATAGTTTAAATTGATTATGAAAGTGAGGAAAAAATATGAAATTTGTAAAAGGAATGATGATAGGGGGATTAATTACAACAGGAGTTATTATGATGTGGAATGAAAATGAAATGACAACAAAGAAAATAACCAAAAAAGGAAAAAAACTAGCCAAGAAAATTGGAATAATGTAAAAAAGTTGTCAAAAGGTTTATACCTTTTGGCAACTTTTGGGTTAATCGCCAGCACAATCACATTTGTCGCAAGGTTTATCACATGGATGAAAATCATCACAATCAAGTTTTATGCCTTTTAGACATTTTCCTTCATGATGACATTTTGCACAAACTTTAATGTGTTTAACATTGTCTTTCCATATTTGAATAGCGTATTTTTTGCCAGGACAAAGTGGACCGAAAACAAATTCCCCTTCATCGTCAGTAAATGTATGAGATACAGGTTTTAATTCTTTTTTACCGAATTTAAAATCTACTTCAACTAATTTTACAACTGCATCTCTTACTGGCTCTTTAAAGCAATCTTTTACAACTCCATAGATAACGTCTCTATGATCATTGGCTAAAACTATATCTAAATCAAATTGTTTGCCATCTGCAATAAATCCATCAATATCAACAAAAGGATGCATTGGTTCTGGTTTATTTTCATTAATTTCCATATAAAAACTTCCTTTCTTATTGGCTTATGCCAAGATTAATATATAATATGAAAAAAACATATATTTGCTACATGTACTGTTACAATTCACAGTTTATAAGAAAATATATTATTAATTTTCTAGAATCCATATTATTCAGCTGTGAATTGTAACTATTAATTAGTAATAGTATAAAAATTCAAAAATAATTATAGCGTTTTTGGGATTTTTGTTATATAATTCAATATACTTTAAGATTAATATGTAAGGAAGGAAATTGAAATGGATGGAAAAAATATAGGGATATTTGATTCGGGAGTTGGAGGATTAACTGTATTTAAAGAAGTAAGAAATGTTCTTCCAAATGAAAGTATTGTGTATATAGGTGATACTGAGAATTTTCCATATGGAAATAAAAATAGAGATGAGATAATTAAATATTCCATTAAAAATGTAGAAAGATTAATAAATAAAAGTGCAAAAGTTGTTGTTGTGGCATGTGGAACAGCAACAAGTCAAGCTATAGAAATATTAAAAGAAAAATTTGATATTCCTATTATAGGAATTATTGAACCAACAGTTGAATATGTTCAAAAACAAAGATATAAAGAAATTGGAGTAATAGCTACAGAAGGAACAATAAGAAGCGGACAATGGGAAAAATATTTAAAAGAAAAAGTTAGTGATATTAGTGTTATAAGTAAAGCTTGTCCTATGCTAGCAACAATAGCGGAGGAAGGAAGAGCTCAAAGTAAAGAAGGACGAGAAGTTATTAGGGAATATATGAGGGAATTCAAAGTGAGACATATAACCCATATAATATTAGGATGTACACATTATCCAATTTATGAACAAATAATAAAAGAAGAATTAGGATATGAAGTAGAATTAATAAATACGGGAGTAATGGTTGCAGAATATTTAAAGAAATATTTAAAAGAAAATGAATTGGAAAATAATATATCATTTAAAGAAGAAAAAATTTATTTAACTAAACCTGAAAAAGAATTCAAAGAAATTGCTAAAAATATTATGAATGTTAATATAAAAATTGATTCATTAGATTAAAAACATTGACTTATGAGCAATTTCAGTATATAATAGCAATATAGATTTATTAGGAGGACAAAATACATAATGGAAAAAAATATGTTTTCAATTAATGAAAATGAATATACACAAATGACAGACGAAAAATTAATAGAAAATATAAAAAAAGATGATAATATAGCATTAGATTGTTTGATGAAAAGATATAATGATGTTGTAAATATGAAGGCAAATAAATTTTTTATGATAGGTGCGGAAAAAGAAGATATTGTCCAAGAAGGAATGATAGGGCTATATAAAGCTGTTAAGTCATTTGATGTACAACGCCAAAACTCTTTTAAGACTTTTGCTAATATGTGCATAGAAAGACAATTAATAACAGCTGTTAAAAATTCTAATAGACAAAAGCATATACCACTCAATTCTTCAGTTTCTTTAAATGCTGCTGCTTATGATGATAATGAAGACATGGACAAGATGGATGTGCTTGATATAAAAATACTAAATGATCCATCAGAAATAATTGCAGAAAGAGAATATTTTGAAAGCATGGAAAATAAAATAAAAGAAGCTTTAAGTCAGTTTGAATTACAAGTTTTACATGAATATGAAAAGGGAAAATCATATGCAGATATTGCAATAAAATTAAATGCTAAAGTAAAATCTGTAGATACTGCAATCCAAAGAATTAGAAAAAAAGCAAATAAAATAAAAGATAATATAAATTAAGAGAGCTTTATAAAGTTCTCTTTTTTTCAGTCTATTTGTTCTTTAATGAGATAGATGTAGTTCTACGGAAAGTGGATATTTACAAAAATTACAATTAAAAAAATTTTATATATGTGTTGCCATTAATAAAAAAAATTGTTATAATAAACGAGATATTGAAAGATAAAGATTAATATTGTATTAATTTGATATACATGAAAGGAAGAAATAAAAAGATGAAAAAAAACAAAGAATTTGATGAAATAGATGAGATACCAAAGGCTCTAAAAAAAGATAAAAAGAAGAAAAATTGGAAAAAAATATGGTTAGTATTAATAATTCTGGCTATATTAGGAGTAGGTTCAGGAGGGTTCTTATTATATGGACCATATTCTGGATTTAGAGATTGGTTAATAACAACTGCGATGACAACAATGACACATCAATATTTTGCTACATGGTTTTATGATGATGATACAATAAATGAGGTATTAGCCAAAAATAAAGTAAGTGAAGTTGATGAAATAACAAATACAAATACAATAGTTATAAATACAGAATCAGAATCAACAACTTATGCAAATGAATATGAAAAAGCAATATTAGAAAAAGATCCTAATAATGATGATTACAAAATAATAGAAATAAAAGGAAAAGGGTATAGTGGATATTTAGCAGCAATATATGACCCGTCAAGAATAAAAACTGTATACACTAAAAAATTAGGAACAAGTGGTCAATATTTAACACAAATGGCAAAAGACAATGATGCACTAATTGCAATAAATGGTGGTGGATTTGAAGACCCTAACTATAACAGTAATGGTGCTAATCCGTTGGGAATAACATTTTCAGGAGGAAAACTAGTAACATCAAAAACATGGAATGGATCAGGTGGACTAATAGGATTTACACAGGATAATAAGCTTGTATTAGGAAAGATGACTGTTAAACAAGCACAAGATATGAAAATAAGAGATGGTGTAACATTTGGACCATTTTTAATAGTAAATGGAAAAGCTTCAAAAGTACTTGGAAATGGTGGTTGGGGAACCGCACCACGTACAGCAATTGGACAAAGAAAAGATGGAATTGTATTATTTTTAGTAATAGACGGAAGAACAATAAAAGAACCAGGTGCAGATATGAATGACTTAATTGAAATAATGCAAAATTATGGCGCATATAATGCAACAAATCTTGATGGAGGAACTTCAAGTGCAATGGTTGTAAATGGAAAAATAATAAATGATCCAGTAGATAGTTCTGGGGCACATAGAACAAGATTTATATCTACAGGATTTATATTAACTAAAAAATAAACAATATTAAGGGGGAAAATATGGGATTCATAGTAGCTGTTGACGGAACAGCAGGAAGTGGAAAAGGAACTATAACAAAGATAATTGCAGACAAATTAAATTTAATAAGTATAGACACAGGTGCAATGTATAGATGTGTTGCATTAGAATGTATAAATAAAAATATAGACTATACAGATATAGAAAAAATAAAAGAGATACTAAAAGATATTAATATTGAATTAAAAAAGAACAATGATTATCAAGAAGTAATTTTAAATGGGATAGATGTTACTAGGGAAATAAGAACACCAGAGGTTGACAGAGTAGTTGCAAAATTTGCTGCAATAAAAGAAGTTAGAGATAAAATAACCCCAATACAAAGAAAAATGGGACAAAATGCGGATATAATAATGGAAGGTAGAGACATAGGGACAGTAGTATTTCCGAATGCAGATGTAAAAGTGTTTTTAGATTGTTCAGTAGAAGAAAGGGCAAGAAGAAGATATAAACAAGATTTAGAAAAAGGAATAAAAACCACATATGAAGAAGTGCTTGAAAGTATAAAAGAAAGACATAGATTAGAAACAGAGAGAAAAATTGCTCCATTAGTACAAGCTCCAGATGCAGTATATATAGATTCAACAGGAATGTCAATTGAAGAAGAAGTAAATGCAGTAATAAAGGTAATAGAAGATAAAAAAGTAAGTAAATATCGAAAGGAATGAAAATAATGAAAGAAGAATTTTTAAAGATATTAAGAACAGTAAATAGAGAAGGAATAGAAGATTTAATAAAATTTTTAGAAAGCACAGATTTTTTTACGGCACCAGCAAGTACAAGATTTCATGGAAATTATGCAGGTGGACTTGTAGAACATAGCATGAAAGTATATGAAATACTAGTAGAAAAAGTGAAAAATTCATCTAAAAAAATTGAAGTTCCAGAAGATACATTAAAAATAGTTGCATTATTACATGATATATGTAAAGCAAATTTCTACAAGATAGATTACAGAAATGCTAAAAATGCATTAGGGGTATGGGAAAAAGTACCTTATTATACAGTTGATGATACAATACCATATGGACATGGTGAAAAGTCAGTAATGATGATTACAGAATATATGAAATTAACAAGTGAAGAAAAATACGCAATACGTTGGCATATGGGATTTACAGAACCTAAAGAACAATATGGAACATTAGGAATTGCTTATACAAAATATCCACTAGCATTACTTATTTTTGAAGCGGATTTAGAAGCAACATATTTTTTTGATACATAAAAATAAAGCATATTTACAAATTAATTGTAAATATGCTTTATTTATATTGTCAAAAAAGCAAAAATAAGATATAATAATAAGCCAAGAAATGGCGAGGGAAAAAAGATGTTAATAAATAAAAAAGTAATAGAAGAACTGTATTATGATGCAGGAGAGGAAAGAATTCAAAAAGCTAGATTATATACCAAAACAGGAAGAGTAGAAATAGAAAAAATAAATTATAATGACAAAAATAATTTTGAATTAACAGGAAATGTAAGTGGACAAGAAAATTACAGAACACATATTAGTGTGGAGTCTGGAGAAATAATAGATGTAACATGTGAATGCAAAGATTATCAAAAAAGATATGCATCATGTAAACATATAGTTGCTACAATGATGGAATTTGAAAGTAATGACAAATATATGTCAATGATAGAAAAATCTGACACTGTTGATTTTCATAAAACATTAAGAACTGATTCAAAATATAGAAATTTTAAACAAATAGTAAATGAATTTTATGCAGAAGAAATGCAAGAGATAGAAGAATCGAATGAACATGAAAGAGAAGAAATATATCCAGAAATAAAGATTGAACCTAAAATAATTTATGACAAATATGAAAGTAATTTAAGGGTAGAATTTAAAATTGGAAATCAAAGAATGTATAAAATCAAAAATTTGGCAGAATTTTACGACAGAATGATTAATAAAGAAAAATATAAATATGGAAGTAAATTAGAATTTATCCACAAAAAAGAAGTGTTTGTGGATAACAGTCAAGAAATTTTACAATTCATATTAAAACATTCGGAAATAATTAGATTTGTAAATTCAAGTGTAAATACTAGTTATAGATATTATGGAAAAGCATTAAATGAAGGATATATTTTATTAAATAATAGTGGAATTGATGAAATATTTGAAATTTTAAAAGGTCAAGAAATATCTTTTCAAAAAGAATATAAAGATGAGAAAATAGAATTAAAAAATGAAAATCCTGATTTGCATTTTGTTATGAAGAAAAGAGGTAAAGAAGAATATCAAATTGTTTTAAATAAAAAAATCGATATAATGAGAGATATCGATATAATAATTGGAAAAGAATATAAATATTTATTAATAGATAATGTACTTTATAGATGTGACAAAAAATATGAGCAAACAACATTCAAATTATTAAAAATGTTAAAAGATAATTTCATGACTGAATTAATATTTGGAAAAGAACAATTACCGGAACTATTTTCAATAATTTTATTAAAACTAAAAAATAGTATAGAATTTAAAGGGATAGATGAGCAACAAATAGAACAATATAAACCTAAAAAATTAGTAGTTAAGTTATTTTTAGATTATGATAAAAATGAACATATATTAGCAGATGCAAAATTTTGCTATGGAGAAGAAGAATTTAACCCATTACAACAAAAGATTAAGATAAAATACCCTAGAGATGTTGTAGCTGAAAACAAAGCACTTAATTTGCTAAGAAAAACTGGATTTATGTATTATGCACAAAAAGAATGTTTTATACTTCCAGATGAAGATAAAATTTATAATTTTTTACTAAATGATGTAAATGAATATATGCAGAAATTTGAAGTGATGGTAACAGATGAATTTAAATCTAAACAAATAAAACAACCTAAAATAGGAAATTTGGGCATCAAAGTGGAAAATAATTTACTAACTATAGATTTGACTAATTTAAATATAGATATATCAGAATTAAAAGAAATTATGGCAAAATATGAATTAAAGAAAAAGTATCATAAACTAAAAGATGGGACATTTATAAATTTAGAAGAAAATCAAGATATTGAATTTATAGATAAATTAGTAACTGGTATGGATATTGAGTTTAAAGAATTAGAAAATGGACCAGTAAAACTTCCTGTAAATAGAAGTTTATATTTAAATCAATTATTAAAGACAATTAACAATACTCCAATAACCAAGAATGCTGAATATAAAAAAATAATTAATGGATTAGAAAAAGATAGTGATGAAACAGATATAGAAATACCAGCAAGCTTAGATAGTGTTTTAAGATATTATCAAAAGACAGGATATAAATGGTTAAAAACTCTTGATAATTATAAGTTTGGAGGGATTTTAGCTGATGATATGGGACTTGGAAAAACAATACAAATGTTATCAATTATTGCAGGATATATAGATGAGAATAAAGAAGAAAAAAGAGCATCTATAGTAATTTGTCCAAGTTCACTTACATTAAACTGGCAAAATGAGTCTCAAAAATTCACTAATAAATTAAAAACAATGGTTATAAGAGGAAATGCTCAAGAACGTAAAGAACAAATAAAAAATATAGGAAAATATGATTTAATAATAACGTCATATGATTTATTAAAAAGAGATATAGAGTTTTATAAAGAAAATAAATATATATTTAGATTTGCAATAACAGATGAAGCTCAGTATTTAAAAAATAGTAATACTCAAAATGCTAAAGCGGTTAAAGAAATTGTTGCAGATACAAGATATGCATTAACAGGTACGCCAATAGAAAATTCATTGGCAGAGTTGTGGTCAATTTTTGATTATATAATGCCAGGTTATTTATTTGCATATAAAAAGTTCAAAACAGAATTTGAAGTACCAATAGTTAAAGAAGAAAATCAAAAAGCAATGAAAAAATTGAGAATGCTTATAGAACCATTTATCCTAAGAAGAACTAAAAAAGAAGTATTAACAGAATTGCCAGAAAAAACAATAACAGTTTTAAATAATCAAATGAAAGAAGAACAAGAAAAAATATATTTGAACTATTTAGCACAAGCAAAACAAGATATTGCAGAAACAATAGATGTAAAAGGATTTGAAAGAAGTCATATTCAAGTGTTATCAGCGCTTACAAGGCTAAGACAAATTTGTTGTCATCCAAGTTTATTTATAAAAGATTATAAAGAGGGAAGTAGCAAATTAGAACAATGTATAGAAATTATTAAAGATGCTATAGAATCAGGACATAAGATTTTATTATTTTCTGGATATACATCAATGTTTGAAATTATTGAAAAAGAGTTAAACAAAAATGGTATTTCCTATTTTAAATTAACAGGAGCTACAAAAGTTGATGAACGAATTAGAATGGTTGATGAATTTAATGAAAGTAAAGATATAAAAGTATTTTTAATTTCGCTTAAAGCTGGAGGAACTGGACTAAATTTAACAGGAGCAGATATGGTTATTCATTATGATCCTTGGTGGAATGCATCTGCAGAAAATCAAGCTACTGATAGAGCTTATAGAATTGGTCAAAAAAATAATGTTCAAGTATATAAATTAATAACTAAAAATTCTATAGAAGAAAAAATTTATGAATTACAGAAAAAGAAATCTACACTAATAGATAATGTGCTTGATACTAGAATATCATTTATTAGTAAATTATCTAAAGAAGATATTATGAAATTATTTGAATAAATTTTAACTTAAACTGTTGAACAATATAAATTGTAATATTATTTTAATTATATTTTTTAACAGTTTAACTTAAACGTATTAAAAGAAAGGATAGTAATTATGAAAGATTACATAGTAGTAATTGGAGGAGGACTTGCAGGGAGTGAATCTGCATATCAAATTGCAAAACAAGGAATAAAAGTAAAATTATATGAAATGAAACCAATTAAATTTACAGAAGCTCATAGTAATAAAGATTTAGCAGAAATAGTATGTAGTAATTCATTTAAATCAAATTTACATACAAATGCTTGTGGTTTATTAAAAGAAGAATTAAGATATTTAGATTCATTGTTAATAAAAATAGCAGATGAAACGCAAGTGCCTGCAGGACAGGCATTAGCAGTAGATAGAGAATTATTTGCACAAAAAGTAACTCAAGAAATTGAAAATAATCCATTAATAGAAATAATACATGAAGAAGTAACAAATATAGAAAAGTTTGCGCAAGATGGAATTGTAATTATAGCAACAGGACCATTGACATCAGAAGAAATGGCAAAAGAAATCTCAAAAATAACAGGACAAGATAAATTATATTTTTATGATGCTGCAGCTCCAATTGTTACAAAAGAAAGCATAGATTTTAATATAGCATTTTGGGGTAATAGATATGAACAAGAAAAGCAAAAAGATGAAACGATTGAGCAATGGCAAAGTAGAATTAAAAATCTAGAAGCAAGTTATATAAATCTTCCGATGAATCAAGAGGAATATGAAAAATTTTGCGATGAGTTAATAAATGCAGAGGGAGTAGTATTACATGAATTTGAAAAACGAGAAATTTTTGAAGGGTGTATGCCAGTAGAAGTTATGGCAAAAAGAGGATTAGATACTTTAAGATTTGGACCATTAAAACCAGTAGGATTTGATGACCCAAGAACAGGAAGAAGACCATATGCAGTAGTTCAATTAAGACAAGATGATGTTGATGGAATGATATTTAATATTGTAGGATTTCAAACAAATTTGAAATTTGGAGAACAAAAAAGAGTGTTTAGTATGATTCCAGGACTTGAAAATGCAGAGTTTGTAAAATATGGTGTAATGCATAGAAACACATATATAAACTCAACAAAACTGTTAGACAATACATATAATCTTAAAAGTAATAATAATATATATTTTGCAGGACAAATAACAGGTGTTGAAGGATATGTAGAATCAATTTCATCAGGAATGTTGGCAAGTTTAAATGCATGCCAAAAATATAAAAATAAAGAAAAAATAATATTACCAGAAACAACAATAATTGGAGCATTAGCAAAATATATTTCAACAGAAAATGACAAATTTCAACCAATGAATGCAAACTTTGGAATAGTTCCAACATTAGATGAAAAGATAAAAGATAAAAAAATAAAATATGGAAAACTTGCAGATAGAGCACTTGTGGATTTAAAAGAACAATATTTTACAAAAAAAGAAAAAAATTAACAAAAAATGCTTGTAGAAAAAAATACGTTGTGTTAGAATATAAAATGTAATAGAATATATCACAAATGAAAGGAGTTTATTAAGTAATTAATTACTTGATAAGATTGGAAAATGAGAGGATTTGAAGAGATACAAAAAATAGTAAAAAATTTTGTTGAAGAATCAAAACAAGCTAAACAACAAATTATAGAGATAGAAAATGAAAGAAATAATCTAGCACAAGAAAGAAATGAAAAAAAAGAAGCTAATATTCAAGAGAATTTAGCTAAAATTAATGAGCTTGGAAAACAAATTTCTAAATTAGGTAATCAAAGTCAAGAATTACAAAATAAACTTGATAAACGTTTTTTTGAAGTTAAAGAATTAGTAAATCTAATGATAGATAACAAAATAACAGAAGAAATGAGAAAAATTCGTAAAATAAATGAAGTTAAAGAAGAATACATGGAAAAAATTGCGCTTAAAGAAGAAAGAAATGCTAAATATGAAATACAAAAACAAGAGTTTTTTGAGAGATTTGGAAGAATGCCAGAATTATCAGAAAATGCTAAAAAAGAAGATGCAATTCAAGATAAACAATGTGAAAAATATAGAGAAAAAGCAGAAGAAAAACAAGAACAAATAGAAAAATGCCAAGAAAGTTTAATAGAATTTGTTGAATTTAAAAATGCTGTTACAAATAAAGATTGGACAAAAATTATTTGTAATAAAAAAGAAAATGAAGAAGAAATTGTAGAATTGCCATTAGTTGAAGAAATAGAAATAGAAGAAGTTGAACCAATACAAGAAGTTGAAGTAGAAGAATTTCAACCTATAGAAGAAATTTCAATAGAAGAATTGGAAGTTGAACCTTTTGAGGAAATAAAAGAAGAAAATTCAACAAAAGAAAATAGTATAATTTCAGAAAACATTGTTGAAGAAAATGAAAAAAATGAAATTGATCAAATTGAAGAATTAGCAAAAGCAATAGTAGAACAAATAGTTGCAGAACAAACTGAACAAATAAATAAAAATATATCAGAAGAAAAAGAGATAATAACATTTGAAGAAAAAAATACAGAAAAATATGACGAAGTATTGAATGAACCAGTAGTGTTATCAAATATAATGGTTAAAATTGAAAATAATGAATTAGTTTATAAAGTACAGGCTAGTAATGGAGAAGAAGTATCAATAAAACCTACAAAATTAATTACTGGAAATGCATTATTAAAAATTAAAGAAGAAATAGAAAAAGTAAAAGAAATTTTAATAAATTATGCAGTAGTAGAATATAAGCCTTTAGATAAAAGTGTAATTAAAAAAATTGATCCACTAGTTTGTGAATTATTAAATAAATTTGCAAATAAATATAACTATGATGCAGAAATGCTTATTTACAATTATGCTATGTCGTTTGCAAAAAACGAAATGTTAAGAACTGATTTTGTATCAATAACATATAATATTGCATATATAGATGGAACAAATTTAAGTAAATTAGAAAAACGTGAAATTACTAAGATATGTAAAAAAGCTTTTAAAAATGAGAATGTAGATATAATAGGTAGAAAATCAACTTTTAGTGGGATAAAATATATTTTTAAAAGATTATTTGCAATAAATAATGAAAACAGATTACCTGAAGGAAAATATTAATAAAAAATAGAATAAAAAATATTGACATAATCAAGTAAAAATGATAAAATATAAACCGCGATGGAAAACCTATAAAAAGGAAATACATAGCGGTTTTAATTATGTTAAAACAAAAAATAAGAAAAGAGGTGAAATTTAAGTGCCAACAATTAATCAATTAGTAAGAAAAGGAAGACAAACATCAAAGGCAAAATCTACAGCACCAGCATTACAACATGGATGGAACTCAAAAAACAAAAAATTAACAAATAACAGAGCTCCACAAAAAAGAGGTGTATGTACAGTTGTAAAAACAGTAACACCTAAGAAACCAAACTCAGCTTTAAGAAAAGTTGCCAGAGTTAGACTTTCAAATGGTTATGAAGTAACATCTTATATCCCAGGTATAGGACATAACTTACAAGAACACAGTGTAGTTCTAATTAGAGGAGGAAGAGTAAAAGACCTTCCAGGTGTTAGATACCATATAATCAGAGGAACATTAGATACAGCAGGAGTTAAAGACAGAATGCAAGCTCGTTCTAAGTATGGAGCTAAAAAACCAAAAAAATAAAAAATAAACTAAATCAGGCATCTTGCACATTTTCGACATCTATTGCAAACTTCGGCATACAAATGTATAGCCTCACCTTGCAATAAACATCAAAAATGCACAATATACCTAATTTATTTAATTTTTTGAATTAATCAGATTAGTGCACACAATTTACTAAATTAAGGTACTTAAATTTAGAATAGATTATGTAGCACTATACGGGAAAGATTA
>CAKPDZ010000029.1 GCA_934149155.1 uncultured Clostridia bacterium
ATACTATGGGAAGAATGCATTCAGATGCACAATTTGCAGGTTCATCTTCAGTACCAGCACATGTAGAAATGATGGGACTAATTGGTATGGGTAATAATCCAATGGTTGGTGCATCAGTTGCAGTAGCTGTTGCAGTTGAAGAGGCTATGAAATAATTATAAAAAATATTAAAAGGGTGAAGTAAATGATAAATTTTATCGATTGCTTTGCCTTTTTGATTAGCATTGATAAAAATGTAACATACTATAAATAAAAATGAGAAAGGAATGAAATTTTTATGAAAAACTATTTAGAAATTGAAAGTATAGAAGCTTTAGAGGTATTAGACTCAAGAGGAAATCCAACCGTACAAGTTACAGTAGAATT
Source organism: uncultured Clostridia bacterium (assembly GCA_934149155.1). GTDB lineage: Bacteria > Bacillota > Clostridia > TANB77 > CAG-508 > CAG-269. The sequence goes on from CAKPDZ010000029.1 coordinate 367, forward strand.
AATAGATGGATCAGTTGGAGTTGCAATGGTACCATCAGGAGCTTCAACAGGAGCATTTGAAGCAGTTGAATTAAGAGATGGAGATTCATCAAGATATATGGGAAAAGGTGTATTAAAGGCAGTGGAAAATGTAAATACAATAATAGCACCAGAATTAGAAGGAATGAATGCATATGACCAACCTGAAATAGACAAAGCACTTATCGAATTAGACGGAACAGAAAATAAAGGAAGATTAGGAGCTAATGCTACATTAGGAGTATCTTTAGCAGTTGCAAAAGCAGCAGCAGAATCATTAGGAATGGAATTATATAAATATATTGGTGGAGTTAATGCAAAAACAATGCCAGTTCCAATGATGAACATTATGAATGGTGGAAAACATGCTGATTCAACATTAAGTGTTCAAGAATTTATGATTATGCCAGTTGGAGCAAAATCATTCAAAGAATGTTTACGTATGTGTGCTGAAATTTATCATACATTAAAGAAAGTATTAAAAGCAAAAGGATTAGGAACAGGTGTTGGAGATGAAGGTGGATTTGCACCAAATGTTAAAGACGAAGATGAAGCACTACAATTAATTGTAGAAGCTATTAAAGAAGCTGGATATAAACCTAGAGAAGAAGTATGTTTAGCATTAGACTTAGCTGCAACAGAAATGTATGATGAGGCTAAAAAAATAGGAAAAGAAGGATGTTATCATTTCTGGAAAATTAATGAAACAAAAACATGTGATGAAATGATAGACTTCATAGCAGACTTATGCGAAAGATATCCAATAATCTCAGTAGAAGATGGATTAGCAGAAGAAGACTGGGATGGATGGAAAAAACTAACAGACAGATTAGGAGAAAAAGTTCAATTAGTTGGTGATGATTTATTTGTAACAAATATTAAGAGATTACAAAAAGGATTAGATTTAGGAGTTACTAATAGTATATTAATTAAATTAAACCAAATTGGAACATTAACAGAAACATTAGATGCTATCGAATTAGCTAAGAAAAATGGTTATACAGCAGTTGTATCACACAGAAGCGGTGAAACAGAAGATACAACATTAGCTGATGTTGCTGTTGCTACAAATGCAGGACAAATTAAAACAGGTGCTCCTTGTAGAACAGATAGAATTGCAAAATACAATAGATTATTAAATATTGAAAATGAATTAGATGATATTGCAATATATCCTGGAAGAAAAGGATTAAATAAATAATTGCATTAGCTTGTAAACAGAACGTTACTTTTGTAGTAGCGTTTTGTTGATTTTTATTGAAAAATATATTATAATATGTAAGTAAAACCAAAAATAGAAAAAAGGAGGAAGTTCTAATGAGACTAGAACATATGAAACGGTGGTTTTGTGAAAAACTAGAAAGTATGGGGTTGATGCCGAATGATGATGTAAATGATGAGGTTGACCAAGAAAATAGTTTAAATAAAAAAAACATATTAGATGAAAAAACTCTAGCAATAATGAACTATTTAGAAATGTTCAAAAATCAAGAGATTATTAGAACAAAACCAGTAAGAAATGACTATTCTTATACTACCACACCAATTATATTTAAAGGATGTACAAAAAATGGAAAAATTATTTGTGAAGTAAAACACCGAACAATCGAGTTACCAATATACTTTACAGATTCAGGATGGATGGAATACAATGTAGCTCAAATTCCAGATAAAAATCATCCGCTATATAAATATATTGGGAAAAATATAAAAAGGATACATGGAGTAAAACTAGAAGAAAGTGAAAATTGTAAAGATATGGACAAAAGTTTCATGATAGGAGATGTAAAACTTATTTCAGTTAATAAACATCATATTGTTATTGAGTGTTTTTCATTAGGTCAAATAACCTGCAATTGCCAATACACAAAGGCAGAAGACTGGGAAATAGTAAATTAGAAATCCTTTTATCAATCAAATAAACTTTGTTTGATTGTTTTTTCGAAAAAAGTACAAGAAAAACTTGTACTTTTTTTTATTTAGTGATATTATAAAAGCGAAATAAATCAATACTTAAAACCTATATAAGAAAGGAAGAGAAAAATGAAAATTTTAATGACAGGTGCAAATGGAATGCTTGCCAAAGAAGTTAAAGAAAAACTTGGAAAAGAAAATGAAATAATTGAAACTGATGTAGCTGAACTAGACATAACAAATAAAGAAGCTGTAATAGATTTTGTAACAAGCTTAAAACCAGAATATATAATAAATTGTGCAGCATATACTGCTGTAGATAAAGCTGAAGAAAATTACGATTTAGCAGATAAAATTAATGGAGAAGGACCATCAAATTTGGCACAAGCTGCAAAAAAAGTTGGAGCAAAATTAGTGCATATTTCTACAGACTATGTATTTGGTGGAGATTTAGATGTTTCTAAAGATTATAAAGAAGATGATTCTAAAGCTCCAGTAACAGCATATGGAAAAACTAAATTACATGGTGAAAAAGAAATTGAAAAAAATATGGATGAATATTATATTTTTAGAACAGCATGGTTATACGGTATAGGCGGAAACAATTTTGTAAAAACAATGACAAAATTGGGTTCAACAAGAGATGAGATAAGTGTAGTATCAGACCAACATGGAAGTCCAACATATGCAAAAGACTTAGCAGAAATAATTTATCAAGCTATTCAAAAGAAAATTCCTTATGGAATATACAATGCAACAAATGAAGGATATACAACATGGTATGAATTTACCAAAGAAATACTTGCAGAACAAGGAATTGAATGCAAAGTAAATCCTGTAACAACAGAAGAATACATAGAAATGATGAAAATAACACAAGCAAAAAGACCGTTTAATTCTCAAATGTCAAAAGCAAAACTAGAAGCATGTGGAATTAAAGTTCCAGATTGGAAAGATGGTTTAAAAAGATATTTAGAAGAAGCTAAAAACTTAGAACAATAGAAAGGAAGTAGTATCATGAAAAATAGAAAAGGAATCATTTTAGCGGGAGGAAGTGGAACAAGACTATATCCATTAACACTTGCAATCTCAAAACAAATTATGCCAGTATATGATAAACCAATGATTTATTATCCATTATCAATACTAATGCAAGCAGATATAAGAGAAGTATTAATAATAACAACTCCAAGAGATTTAGAAACATTTAAAAGCCTATTAGGAGATGGTTCACAATGGGGAATGAAATTTGAATATAAAGTTCAAGAAAAACCAAATGGATTAGCAGAAGCATTTATAATTGGAGAAGATTTCATAGGAGAAGACAATGTTGCTATGATATTAGGTGATAATATGTTCTATGGTGAACACCTAGCAGAAAAATTAAAAGAAGCAAATGAAAGAGAAAATGAAGCAACAATATTTGGATATTATGTTAAAGATCCTAGAGCATATGGAGTTGTAGAAATTGATAAAGAAGGCAAAGCTGTTTCAATAGAAGAAAAACCAGCTCAACCAAAATCAAATTATGCAGTACCAGGATTATACTTCTATACAAACGAAGTTATAGATATTGCAAAAAATGTAAAGCCATCAGCAAGAGGAGAATTAGAGATAACAACAGTAAATGAAGAATATATGAAACGTGGCCAACTTAAAGTAGAAAAATTAGGAAGAGGAATGACATGGTTTGATACAGGAACACATGATGCATTAATTGAAACAGCAAGTTTTGTACAAACAATCCAAAAAAGACAAGGTCTTCAAATTTGTTGTCCAGAAGAAATTGCATTTGACAAAGGTTGGATAAATAATGAACAATTATTAGAATTATCTCAAAAATATATGAAAACAGATTATGGAAAATACATGAAAGATGTGGCAGAAGACGTTTTCGGAGAAGAATAGAAAGAAGGAATAGAAAGAAGGAATAGAAATGGGAAAATTTAAAAGAATAGATACTTTAATAGATGGAGTATGTATAATAGAACCAACAGTATTTGGAGACAATAGAGGATATTTCATGGAAACATACAGCAAAGCTGATTTTGCTGAAATAGGATTAGATTATGACTTTGTACAAGACAATCAATCAAAATCTAAAAAAGGTGTTTTAAGAGGATTACATTTTCAAAAAGAAAATACACAAGCAAAATTAGTAAGATGTATTAAAGGTGAAGTATTTGATGTAGCAGTAGACTTACGTCCAGGAAGCAAAACATATGGAAAATGGGAAGGAGTAATCCTAACAGAAGAAAATAAAAAAATGTTTATGATTCCAAAGGGATTTGCACATGGATTTTTAGTATTATCAGATGAAGCAGAATTTGCTTATAAATGTGATGATATATATAATCACGAAGCAGAAGGTGGTTTAAAATTTGACGACCCTGATATAGGAATAGAATGGCCAATGGGCGACTTAAAACCAGAAGACTTATTAACATCTGAAAAAGATGCAAAATGGCCATCATTAAAAGAATTAAAAGCAACAAACTTATTTGAGAATTTAAAATAAAGGAGAAAACAAAAATGAAAAATATAATGGTAACAGGAGCAGCAGGATTTATAGGAGCAAACTTTGCAGAATATTTCGTAAATAAACATCCTGACTATAACATAATAGTAGTAGATAAATTAACATATGCAGGAAATCTTGCAAATTTAGATAAAGTAAAAGACAAAATTACATTTGTACAAGCAGATATATGTGACTTTGAAAAAATGCAAGAGGTATTTGAAAAATATCAAATCAATGGAGTTATCCATTTTGCAGCAGAATCACATGTTGACAACAGCATAAAAACACCATTTGTATTTACAAAAACAAATGTATTAGGAACACACACATTATTAGAAACAGCTAGAAGAGCATGGGGAGAAGGTTCAGAAAATAAATTTGTACATATTTCAACAGATGAAGTATATGGAGCATTAGGAGAAACAGGATATTTTACAGAAACATCTCCAATCCAACCAAGTAGCCCATATTCATCATCTAAAGCAAGTTCAGATTTAGTTGCACTAGCATACCACACAACATATAAAATGAATGTAACTGTAACTAACTGTTCAAATAACTATGGACCATATCAACACAATGAAAAATTAATACCACATATGATTAAATTAGCTTTAAATGATGAAAAATTACCTGTATATGGTGAAGGTAAAAATATCAGAGATTGGTTATATGTAGAAGATCATTGTAAAGCAATAGATATGGTATTCCACAATGGTAGAGCAGGAGAAAGATATAATATAGGTGGACACAATGAAAAGAGAAATATTGAAATCGTAAAACTTATATTACAACGTTTAGGAAAATCAGAAGATTTAATTGAACATGTTGAAGATAGAAAAGGACATGATTACAGATATGCAATAGATCCAACAAAAATAAAAACAGAATTAGGTTGGGAACCTGAAACAAAATTTGAAGATGGAATTGTAAAAACAATAGATTGGTATTTAGCAAATCCAGAATGGTTAAAATAATTCTGAAATATAGACCGTGAATTTTAATTCCCAATTCTGGGCAAATAATTCACGGTTTTAAATATTTTATAAGGAAATGGTGAAGAAGTGGAAGAAATAATAGAAAAAGTAAAAAATGATTTAAAGCAAATACTATCAGAAAGAAGATATGAACATTCAATTGGTGTAATGAATATGGCAGGAGAATTAGCAGAAATATATAATGTAGATATAGAAACTGCAAAATTAGCAGGTTTATTACATGATAATGCCAAAGAAATGTCTGAAGATGAAATGCTAAAATATGTAGAAAAAAATAATATCGAAATAACTGAATTCGAGAGATTAAATGTCAAGATATTACATGGAAAAATAGGAGCTGATATAGCTAAAAAGAAATATGGTGTTAGTGAACAAATTGCAAGAGCTATAGAGTATCATACAACAACAAGTCCGCAAATGGATATACTTGCAAAAATAATCTATGTTTCTGATAAAGTGGAATTAACAAGAAAATCAGAAAAATTTGATATTGAACCTGAAAGAAAATTAGCTAAAATAGATTTAGATAAGGCTTTGTTGCTTATTATAGATAATACTACAAAATATTTAATTGATAATAATAAAATGATTGCAGTTGAAAGTATAGAAACTAGAAATAAACTTCTTCTTGCAAAAGAATAAAAAAAGTAATATAATAAATGCATTGAAGGAGAAAAATATGCCAAGATTTTTTGTAAAAAATGAACAAGTAAAAGAATCAACAATAGAAATATTAGGAGAAGATATAAAACATATAAAAAATGTGCTTAGAAAACAAATAGGAGACAATATAGAAATATGTAATCAAGACACTAAAAAATCATATATATGTAAAATTGAAAAAATAGAAGACAATGGTATTTTAACTAAAATTATAGAAGAATTACAAAGTGATGACAATAAAATAGAAGTAGATATATATCAAGGTTTACCCAAAGCAGATAAAATGGAATTAATAATTCAGAAATCTGTAGAGTTAGGGGTAAATGCAATTATCCCTGTAGCAATGAAAAGATGTGTAGTAAAAATAACGTCTAAAGATGAAATAAAAAAAATAACTAGGTGGCAAAAAATCGCTGAAAGTGCTGCAAAGCAAAGTGGAAGAAATACAATACCAGAAATAAAGAATATAGTTAATATAGAAAAAATTAATCAATTGATTAAAGAATATGATAGTGTAATAGTAGCATATGAAAATGAAAAAGAAAACACAATAAAACATGAGCTTTTGAGATTAAAAGAAAAAGTTGAAACAAATAATAAGATAAAAATTGCTGTTGTTATTGGACCTGAAGGAGGTCTAGAAGAAAAGGATGTTGAACTATTAAAACAAAATGGAGCAAAAATTGTAACATTAGGAAATAGAATATTAAGAACAGAAACAGTTGCATTAAACGTACTTAGTGTTATTATGTACGAGTTGGAACAGACTGTTTAAGGAAAGGATTTTACAAAAATGGAAAAAGTCAAAAATATACTAACACAAAACATAGTTATAAATTTAACATATGCAATAATAACTGTCATATATTTTGTATTTATTAGTACACAATATTCAAAATTTAGTGGAATTAATCTAAATAATTACATACATATTTCAAGTTTATTTTTTCTTGGAATATCTATTGTAATTATGGAAATATCATTTAGAAAATCAGATGAATTAATATTTACTAATGGTATAGAATTTTTGGCAATGGCAGTATTTATATTATTAACACAACATATGGCAAAATTATTTAATTACAGTATACAAGTTTATACATTAGCAGGAGCAAATTTTATAGGAATATATTATATATTAAAATCAGCAGTATTATATACTAAAGAACAACAAGATAAATTAAAGAGCTTAAGCGATATAAAAGAAATTGTTAAAGATGAGCCAATAAAAAAAGTTTCTAAAAGAAAAAATAAAAAAGAAGAAGGAAAATAAAAATGATAAAAAGTATGACTGGATATGGAAAAAGTAGTTTATCCATAAATCTAAGAGAATATCAAGTAGAAATAAAAACTGTAAATCACAAATATATAGATACAAATATAAGACTTCCTAGAAGTATTAGTTATTTAGAAGATGATGTAAGAAAACTAATTACATCAAAATTAAAAAGAGGAAAAGTAGATGTTTTAATAACTTTCGAAAACTTTAACAAAGATGATAATGAAATAAAAATTAACAAAGAGCTTGCCAAAATGTATATAGATAGTTTTAAAGATTTAGCACAAGAAGAAAATTTATCAACAAATATAGATGTAACTGAAATTACAAAATTACCAGATGTTGTGATAGTAAAAAGCAATATAGATGAAGAACAAATAAAATCAGAGCTATTACAAGTAGTAGAAAATGCAGTGAATAACTTAATAGAGATGAGACAAAGTGAAGGAAATCGAATTTCTGGCGACATATTAGCTAAAATATCACAAATAGAAGAGAAAAATGAAGAAATTTTCGGCTTATCTACTGGACTTATTCGAGAATATGTAGTAAAATTAGAAACAAGGATAAAAGAAATACTAAAAACAGAAGAATTAGACAAATCAAGGTTAATGCAAGAAATTGTAATATATGCAGATAAATGTTCAGTAGAAGAAGAAGTCACAAGACTAAGAAGTCATATTTCTCAATTAAAAGAGATAATAAACTCAAAAGAACCAACTGGAAAGAAAATGGATTTCTTAATTCAAGAAATGAATAGAGAAACAAACACAATAGGGTCAAAAGCAAATAATCTTGAAATAACTAATAGAGTAATAGACATAAAGACAATATTAGAAGACATAAGAGAACAAGTTCAAAATATTGAATAATTACAACAGAAAGGATGATGAGAATGCAATTAGTAAATATTGGTTTTGGTAATATAATAGCTGCAAACAAAATAGTAGCAATAGTAAGCCCAGATTCAGCTCCAATAAAAAGAATGATACAAGAAGCTAAAGATGGAAAAACTGCTGTTGATGCTACATGTGGAAGAAGAACTAGAGCTGTATTGATAATGGATTCTGGACATATTATACTATCTGCTGTACAACCAGAAACAGTCGCTGGTAGAGTAGATAAAGATATAACACCTGCACCAGTAGTTGCAGAAGAATAAAATAATTATGAATGGAGGCGATTAATTATGATGGTAAAACCAAGTGTACAAGAATTATTAACTAAAGCAAAAAACAGATATGAATTAGTAATAGCAACTTCAAAAAGAGCTAGACAAATTGCAAGTGGAGCTGAAGTAAAAACAAAAGTAAAAGAAGAATCACCAGTAACTCTTGCTGCTAATGAAATTGCAGAAGGTGAAGTAGAGATAATAGAACCAGATGAAGCAAAAGAAGATGCAATAGAAAGAGGAGAAGAATAGTGTTAGTAATATTATCAGGAGTATCTGGAGCAGGAAAAGATACAATAAAAAAAGAATTAATGCAAAGAATGCCTAATATAGTTACATTACCTTCTTTTACTTCAAGAGAAATGAGAATAGGAGAATTAGAAGGAGATCCTTATCATTTTATAAGTAAAGAAGAATTTGAAGAAAAAATCCGTAATAATGATTTTTATGAATATGATTTACATCATGGAAATTATTATGGAACTTCAAGAGAACTAATGGGAAATAAAATTAAAGAAGGCAAGATAATAGTAAAAGATATAGAAGTAAATGGAACTGAAAATCTTTTAAAAGTATTAGGAAATGATACTAGAATAGTAACAATTTTCTTGAAAGTTGAAAAAGAAGAATTAAAAAGACGTTTAATAGAAAGAGGAGATAATATTCAAGATATTGAAGTTAGACTTGGTAGATTGGAATATGAAGAGGATAAAATAAAACTTTATGATTATGTTATTAAAAATGATGATTTTGAGAAAACTGTTCAAGTTATTATGACTATTATTGAAAATGAAAAAAGATTAGAGGATGAAAAATTGGAAGGATAGGAATACCTATTCTTTTTTGTTTTATATATTATATAGATACATTTAGAAATTAATATTATATTGTTTTTTATACCTTGGTGTCGCAATCTTCATAATAAAAGATTTATATGTAGATTGCTCCATATCGCATTCGCTTCGCTCATTTGATCGCTTACGCGGTATTTCAAAACAATATAATATTAATTTCTAAAATATGCATAATTTAACTAAAGTTTATATATTGCTTTTCAAAATAAAGTTGACCAAGAGTTAGAATTATGGTAATATATATACATATTTAATCTAAAATTTTATATTCAATTTTTTTCTTGTAATTCATGAATCCCACTAATAAGAAATGGAGGATTGATAGATTGCCAATAATTTCACAATTCTATGGAATAATAATCACAATGTATGTAAATGAAGAAAAACACCATAAGCCACATATACATATTCGATATAATGAGTATAAAGAAATTATGGATTTTGATGGAAATATACTTGGTGGAAAAGTTCCATATAAACAGAATCAGTTAGTAAAAGCATGGGTTTTAATCCATAGAGAAGAATTAGAATCTTTATGGAGATTATTACAAGATGAAAATGATTATTTTAAAATAGAACCATTAAAATAAGGGGGAATAATTAATGAAAAATAACTATGAAACGCCAGACATATTAGGGGTAAAAGCGTTAGATAATTATTTGATTTATCTTAAATTTAAAACAAATGAAGAGAAAATATATGATATGAAAAAATTAATAAATGAAAATAAATTTTACAATAAACTTAAAGACAAAGACTACTTTAAAGATGTAAAAATAAGAGGGGACTCAATAGAGTGGGAAAATGGAGAAGATGTTGCTCCTGAAAATTTATATTATGATAGTATAAATATTAATGAAGTTAAAGAAGATATAAAAGAATTAGATTAAATATAGAAGAGCTATAACAATATATAAAATAGCTCTTTTATTTTTTAGTATCAAAATAATGCAAAAAAACAAAAAATATGATAAGATATAATCGAAAATGCGAAAAGGAGGCTTCTAATCAAATATGATAGCAGAAATAATAATAAACCGAACAGCAAAAAGACTAAACAGAACATTTGATTACAAAGTGCCTACAGAATTAGAAGAACTAATAATGATAGGAAGTACAGTACTTGTACCATTTGGAAAATCAAGTACACTAGAAGAAGGATATGTTGTAGGAATAAAAGAAAATACAACATATGAAGTAAAAGAAATTGTAAAAATAAAACATAATTTAACAGAAAAACAAATAGAACTTGCCAAATGGATGGCAAAACGATACTTCTGTAATATATCAGACTGCATCAAACAAATGTTAACACCAGGTACCAAAAACAAAAAGGCAGAAAAAAATGTACAAGACAAAACAATTAATGCAGTATATCTAAAAAAGGATATTGATGAAATTCAATTTGATATAGAAATGGGAAAAATCAAATCAGAAAAGCAGAAAAAGATATTACAATTCTTAAAGAATAATGAAGGCGCAACAGTACCAGAAATAGAATTATTTACAGATGGAAGTAGAGCTATAGTGAAAACATTAGAAAAAAATGGCTATGTAGAAATTATAGAAAAGAAAATAGAAAGAAATCCTCTTGCAAATAAAAAAATAGGGAAAACAGAAAATTTAAAACTTACAGATGAACAACAGTCGGCTTATAATAAAGTAGCATTAGATATAACAACTAATAGTTATGAACAATTTCTACTATATGGAGTAACAGGTTCAGGAAAAACAGAAGTTTATTTACAATTAATAGGTAAAGCATTGGAACAGGATAAGACAGCAATTGTACTAGTACCTGAAATATCATTAACACCACAGATGATAGATAGATTTATAGCACGCTTTAATAAAGATGAGATTGCCGTTTTACACAGTAAATTATCTATAGGCGAACGATATGACGAGTGGAACAAAATAAAAGAAGGAAAAGCCAAAATAATCATTGGTGCAAGGTCTGCAATATTTGCACCTACAGAAAATATTGGAATAATCATAATAGATGAAGAACATGATAGTTCATATAAATCAGAAGCAATTCCTAAATATGATGCAAAAGAAATAGCAAAGAAAATAGCTAAAGAAAATAATTGCCCATTAGTATTAGGAAGTGCTACTCCAGACTTAGTTACATATTATAAAGCACAACAAGGAAAAATAAATTTGTTAGAATTAACTAAAAGAGCTAATAATTCAAAATTACCAGAAGTAGAAATAGTAGATTTAAAAATGGAACTTGCAAATGGAAATAGATCAATGTTAAGTGCAAAATTGCATGATGAAATAGAGCAGAATTTAAAGGAGAAAAGACAAACAATTTTATTTTTAAATAGAAGAGGTTTTTCTACTTTTATAATGTGTAGGGAATGTGGTTATACTGTAAAATGTAAAAATTGTAATATAAGTATGACATATCATAAAACAGAAAATAAATTAAAATGTCATTATTGTGGATATGAAGAAAATATAGTAACAATTTGCCCTGAATGCCATAGTGATAAAATTAGATATTTCGGAACAGGAACTCAAAAGCTTGAGCAAGAAATAAATAAAATATTTCCAAAAGCATCTACTATAAGAATGGATATAGATACTGTAACAAAGAAAAATTCTCATGAGGAAATATTAAATAAATTCAAGGATGAAAATATAGATATCTTAATAGGTACACAAATGGTTGTAAAAGGACATCATTTCCCAAATGTAACATTAGTTGGCGTAATTGCTGCAGATAGTAGCTTGAATATAGATGACTATAGAGCAAATGAGCGAACATTCCAAATTTTAACCCAAGTTGCAGGTAGAGCAGGTAGAGAACAGCTAGATGGGAATGTTGTAATACAAACTTATAATCCAGATAATTTTAGTATTATTTGTGCACAAAAACAAGATTATGAAATGTTTTACAATACTGAAATTGCTTTAAGAGAACAGTTGAAATATCCACCATTTTGCGATATAATATTAATTGGGTTTAATAGCCTATCAGAAAAAGAAATAATTGATGCGTCTACTAAAATTTATAATTACTTAAAAACTAATTTAAATGGACAAGAGTTTAATGTGTTAAAGCCTATGCCTTCTCCTATTGATAAGATTCAAAATAGGTATAGATGGAGAATTATTATTAAGGGGAATATGACAGAAGCGGCTAATAATGTTTTAAATACTTGTTTAAGGAAGTTTTATAATTTAAATTATAAAAATACTAGAGTTGCAGTAGATGTTAATCCTAATAATATGATTTAATAGTTGAAAAAATAATTACAATTTTGGACTGCGGCAACTTTCATTTAAAACGCGGTTACATACACAAAGTATGCGCCCTTGCCTTTTAAATAAAAGTTTTCTTGCCAAAATTTAATTCTTTTTCCAACTCAGAAAAGAAAGGTAAGGGAATAGAAATGGCAATAAGAAATCTAAGATATGAAAAAGATGAAATACTAAGAAAAAAATCAAGAGAAGTCGAAGTGATTGATGATAAAATTCAAACATTAATAGATGATATGATTGATACAATGTATAAATATAATGGTGTAGGTTTGTCAGCTGTACAAGTTGGTGTATTAAAGAGAGTTGTAGTTATTGATATTGATGATGGTAATGGTGTTATAACTCTTATTAATCCTAAAATAACTAAGACTAAAGGCGAACAAGAGGTTGAAGAAGGGTGCTTAAGTTTTCCAAATCAATATGCTAAGATGATTAGACCTAAAGAGGTTGTAGTTGAAGCTTTAGATAGAAGCGGAAAGAAAATAACAATTAAGTCTAAAGATTTGTTAGCTCAAGCAATTGCTCATGAATGTGATCACCTTGATGGGGTTGTTTTTGTTGATAAAATGATACCTGGAACATTAGAACATGTTGAACCAGAAAAGAAGTAAAAAAAATGTCAAAAAATATTGTAAACAAAAAATATTATTGATATAATAACCTCAAAGATAAATTGAAAGGTCGGATAAAGATGAAAAAAAACAAAAGAATTAGTTTAATTGCAGTAATATTAGTTATTATAGGAATAATATTTATAATAAGTAAAATAATAAATAGCAAGAGCAGTGATGAGCAGAAATTAGCAAAAATATATGAAGATTTAAAATCAAGTCAATCATATTATTTTCAAATGGAGAGAAATAGCAATAATAAAATAATTATGGCTCAAAAAGGAGACAAAACAATTATAGATCAATATTCAAAAGAAGGAGAAGACTCAGTTCAAAGCCATACAACAACATTAATAAAAGACAATAATACGTATTTAATTTTACATGACAGAAAAGAATATTATGTCTATGAAGAAAATAATGTTGATCAAACTATTCTAATAGATGGTATAAAAGAAATAATGAGTAAAGACTTTACTAGAGGCAATGAAAAAGTTAGAGGAAAAAAATACGATTACGAAGAATATAATGGCAGTTCAATGTTTATGGTTTCAAATACTTTAAATATTGATGAAAATGAAGTAAAGACTAGATTTTATTTTGACAAGAATGACAACTTAGTATATATAAAAACAATTAATGGGGATGACAATGAATTGTTAAAAATAAGTTTAACAAAAGATGTTGATGATGCAATGTTTGAAATCCCATCAGATTATGCTGAAAATTAAACAGATATAATAAGTTTAAAAAACTTTTTATATAAATTCAAAAGAAATTTTTAAAAATCAAAAGAAGGAGTGAAAAAATATGTCAGTAAACAAATTTGTTTTAAATGAAACATCATATTTTGGAAAAGGAGCGAGAGAAGAATTACCAGAGGAAATTCGTAAAAGAAAATTCAATAAGGTATTAGTAGTAACAGACAAAGCATTATTTGAATGCGGAGTAACAGCAAGAGTAACAGAAGTATTAGATAGAGCAGGAATAGCTTATGAAGTATATTCAGAAGTAAAACCGAACCCAACAATCAAAAATGTATTAGATGGTGTAGAAGCATGCAAAAAAGCAGGTGCAGATGTTATAGTAGCAGTTGGAGGGGGATCAAGTATTGATACAGCTAAAGGAATATCAATAGTTATGACAAACCCAGACAGAGCAGATATAGTATCATTAAATGGTGCATCAAATACAGAAAACAGAGGTATGCCAATAATAGCATTACCAACAACATCAGGAACAGCAGCAGAAGTAACAATAAATTATGTAATAACAGATGAAGAAAGAGAAGTTAAAATGGTATGTGTTGATCCACATGATGTTCCAATATTAGCAATTGTAGATTCAGATTTAATGGCCTCTATGCCAAAATCAATTGCAGCAGCAACAGGAATGGATGCATTAACACATGCAGTAGAAGGATATATCACAAAAGCACACAACACAATGTCAGATATGTTCCATATTCAAGCAATTAAATTAATCTTTAAGTATTTACCAGCAGCTGTAAATGAAAAAGACGAAAAAGCAGTTGAAATGATGGGATTAGCTCAATACATTGCAGGAATGGGATTCTCAAATGTAGGTTTAGGAATTGTACATTCAATGGCTCATCAATTAGGAGCTGTTTATGATACACCTCATGGTTTAGCAAATGCAATATTATTACCAACAGTTATGAGATTTAATGGAGAAAATCCAGCAACTGCACAAAGATTTAGAGAAATCTTATGCGAAATTGGTAGACCAGATGCAGCAAACTTAAATGATCAAGATGTTATAAATACATTTGTATGGATGATTTCTGAACTTTCTAAATCAGTTGGAATTACTCAAACAGTTAGAGAAGTTGGAGCAAGAGAAGAAGATTTTGGAATGTTAGCTGATAAAGCTATGCAAGATCCTTGTAAACCAGGTAACCCAAGAGAAGTTTCAAGAGAGGACTTTATAGAATTATTTAGAAGAGCATTTTAATAAAATATTATAAAAAATGGCAAGGTTTTTGAAAACTTTGCTATTTTTGCAATTAAAAAGCTTGCAATTCACATAATAATATGATAATATATTGGCATAATAATAAAAACGAAGAAAAAGAGGAGTACATTTATACTTATTTAGTAGAGAAAAGAAGTCATAGGCTGAAAGCTTCTTAAACTAAGGTAAATGGAAGGTAGCTTTAGAGTTGATAATCTGACAATAAACTTAAGATTATCCGTATGCTGCGTTAAAGCAAAATGAGATGTTATCCAAAAATAAAATAGATAATAATTAAGGTGGTACCGTGAGATATAAACTCGCCCTTATGCAAATAAGCATATAGGCGAGTTATTTTTTCGTAGCAGAAAGGAGAGAAAAAGATGTTAAAAATCAAAACAAAAAAACAAGGAGCAGAATTAACAAGTATACAACATAATGGAAAAGAAATGTTATTTGATGGTAAAGCATTTTGGAACCGTCAATCACCAATACTATTTCCAATAGTAGGACAAATAAAAGACTCGAAAACAGAAATAGAAGGACAAATATATGAAATGTCACAACATGGATTTGCAAGAGACATGGAATTTGAACAAATTGAAGAAAATCATTATATATTAACATATAATGAAGAAACACTAAAAAAATATCCATATAAATTCGAATTACATGTAATATATCAAATAATGGAAGACACATTACAAGTAGAATATCAAGTGAAAAACATAGACAACAAGAAGATATATTTTGGACTAGGCGGACATCCAGCATTTAGTTGTGATTATAGTACAGGACAATATGAAATAGTATTTGATGAAAAAGAAGATAAAATAGAATTCTTAAAATTAAAAAATGGATTAATAGATACAGAAAAAGCCAACAGTATTTTAGAAAATAACAAAATACATCTAACAGCTAATATATTTGACAATGATGCAATAATAATGAAAAATATAAAATCAAATAAAGTTATTTTGCAGAATAAAGAAACAAATAAAAAAATATTAGAATTTGATTTTACAGACTTTCCATATTTGGCACTATGGTCAAAAAAAGGAGCACCATTCGTCTGTATAGAACCATGGCAGAATACAGCAGATAGAATCGATAGTAATCAAATTTTTAAAGACAAAGAAAATATAAAACAATTAGAACCAAATGAAATATTTTCTTGTCAGTATAAAGTAAAATTTTATTAAAAGGAGACGGTAAAAATGAGTAAAAGAAAATTAAATGACAAATACAATCCAAAAGAATTTGAAGAAAAATTATATGATGAATGGGAACAAAAAGGCTATTTTAAGCCATCAATGGATAAAACAAAGGAAAGCTATTGTATAGTAATGCCACCACCAAATGTAACAGGAAAGTTACACATGGGACATGCATTAGATGGAACATTACAAGATGTATTAATAAGATATAAAAGAATGAGTGGATATAACACTTTATGGATTCCGGGAACTGACCATGCTGCAATAGCAACAGAAGTAAAAGTTGTAGAAAAAATGAAAAAAGAAGAAGGTTTAACAAAAGCTGACATCACAAGAGAACAATTTTTAGAGAGAGCTTGGGCATGGACAAAAGAATATGGAGGAACAATCCAAAAACAACAACGTAGACTTGGATGCTCATGTGATTGGGATAGAACAAGATTCACAATGGATGAAGGATTATCAGATGCTGTTTTAGAACAATTTGTAAATTTATATAATAAAGGCTTAATATATAAAGGAACAAGAATGATAAACTGGTGCCCATCATGCCATACATCAATATCTGATGCAGAAGTAGAATTTGAAGAAGAAGCATCACATTTATGGCATATTAGGTATCAAATAAAAGGCACAGACAAATATGTAATTGTAGCAACAACAAGACCTGAAACAATGCTTGGAGATACAGCAGTAGCAGTACATCCAGATGATGAAAGATATAAAGACATTGTAGGAAAAACATGTATACTACCAATAATGAATAAAGAAATTCCAATAATTGCAGATGACTTTGTAGAAAAAGACTTTGGAACAGGATGTGTAAAAATTACACCAGCACATGATATGAATGACTATCAAGCAGGACTAAGAAATAATTTGGAAATTGTAGAAGTATTTGATGATAGTTCAATAATGGGAGATTTAGTACCAGAATACAAAGGTTTAACCACATTAGAAGCACGTAAATTAATAGTTAAAAAGTTAGAAGAAATAGGAGCACTTGTAAAAACAGAAGACTATACTCACAATGTTGGAAAATGTTACAGATGTCATAATACAATAGAACCAAGAATTTCTGAACAATGGTTTGTGAAGATGAAAGAATTAGCAGAACCTGCAATAAAAGCAGTAAAAGAAGATGACATTAAATTTATTCCAAAAAGATATGAAAAAACATATTTTAACTGGATGGAAAATATTCAAGATTGGTGTATATCTCGTCAATTATGGTGGGGACACAGAATTCCTGCATACTATTGTGACGAATGTGGACATATCAATGTAAGTAAAACAGCACCAGAAAAATGTGAAAAATGCGGTTCAACAAAATTACATCAAGATGAAGACTCATTAGATACATGGTTCAGTTCAGCATTATGGCCATTTTCAACATTAGGTTGGCCACATGAAACAGAAGATTTAAAAACATTTTATCCAACAAATGTATTAGTAACAGGATATGATATAATATTCTTCTGGGTAGCAAGAATGAT
>CAKPDZ010000030.1 GCA_934149155.1 uncultured Clostridia bacterium
TCTTTAAGTATATAACTTAAAGAAAATTTTTGAATTTTTTATACATATTCCAACATATTTTGCACATTTGAGACCGGTTCTCTACTGTGCATTTTTTTTGCACATCAGAGAACCGGTCTCAAATGTGCAAAATGTACAAATCTGTAACTTGATTTTTTTGAATTTTGTATGTATAATCAGTAAAGATTAAATGAAAGGAAAATACTTATGGAAAAAATTATTAACAAAATTGCACAAGAATTAAAAGTAAAACCTACACAAGTAGAAAATGCCGTAAAATTAATTGACGAAGGAAATACTATACCATTTATAGCTCGTTATAGAAAAGAAGCTACAGGTGGCCTAAGTGATGAAATCTTAAGAAATTTAGGTGAAAGATTAAATTATTTAAGAAATCTTGAAACTCGTAAAGGTGAAGTTATAAATTCTATAAATGAGCAAGGCAAATTAACAGATGAGTTGACTATTGCTATTGCATCTGCTGAAACTCTTGCAGAAGTTGAAGATTTATACAGACCTTTTAAACAAAAGAAAAAAACAAGAGCTACAGTTGCTAGAAGTAAAGGGTTAGAACCTTTGGCAGAAATAATTATTGCTCAAGAAGAAAAAACTCCAATTGAAGAACTAGCCACTGAATATATAAATATTGATTCTTTATCAGAAGAAGATAAAGCTAATAAAGATAAAGTTGTCGCTACTGCAGAAGATGCAATTCAAGGTGCTTTAGATATTATTGCAGAAAATATTTCTGATAATGCAAAATATAGAAAATATATTAAAAAAATCTGTTATCACGAAGGAAGTATTGTTACAAAAGCAGTAAATGCTGAAGAAAAATCAAATTACGAAATGTATTATGATTTTACAGAATTAGTTTGTAAACTTCCTAGCCACAGAATTTTAGCTATTAATAGGGGTGAAAAAGAAAATTGCTTAAAAGTTTCTATTAGCAAACCTGAAGAAAAAATTCTTTATTATATTGAACGAGATATTATTCACGGAAACACTCAATTTACAGATATGTTAAAAACTACTATATTAGACGCTTTTAAAAGATTAATTGAACCATCTGTTGAAAGAGAAATTCGTTCAGATTTAACAGAAAAAGCTGAAGATAAAGCTATTAAAGTATTTGGACAAAATGCAAAACAATTATTGCTTGGAGCTCCTATAAAAGGTAAAACTGTTATGGGATTTGACCCTGCTTATAGAACTGGCTGTAAAATTGCTGTAATTGATGAAACTGGTAAAGTTTTAGATACTTCTACAGTATATCCTACAGCTCCTCAAAATGATGTTGAAGGTGCTAAAAAAACATTATTAAATTTAATTGAAAAAGACCATGTTGATATGATTGCAATTGGTAATGGAACTGCTTCTCGTGAGTCTGAAATGTTTGTTTCTGATATGATTAAAGAAGTTAAACATGAGATTTGTTATGTTATAGTTAGCGAAGCTGGTGCTTCTGTATATTCAGCATCTAAACTTGCAACTGAAGAATATCCAGATATAAATGTTTCTATAAGAGGTGCAATATCAATTGCTCGTAGACTTCAAGACCCTCTTGCAGAACTTGTAAAAATTGACCCTAAAGCTATTGGTGTTGGTCAATATCAACATGATGTAAATCAAAAGAATTTATCAGAAAGCTTAACAGGTGTTGTAGAAGATAGTGTAAATAAAGTTGGTGTTGATGTAAATACTGCCACTCCTTCTTTACTTGCCTATGTTTCTGGTATTAATAATACTATTGCTAAAAATATTGTAAAATATAGAGATGAAAATGGTAAATTAAAAGAAAGAAAAGAATTATTAAAGGTTCCTAAGCTTGGAAAAGTTGCTTTTGAGCAATGTGCAGGTTTTATTAGAATTCCTGATGGTGAAAATCCATTAGAAAGCACTGCTGTTCATCCAGAAAGTTATAAGCCTACAGAAAAATTACTTGAACTTCTTGGTTTTAAGGTTGCTGATTTAAAGGATAAAGATAATTTAATTTCTTTACGCGAAAAATTAAAGTCTGTTAATGTTGCCGAAATAGCTAAAAAACTTGAAATTGGCGAAATGACTTTAACTGATATTATTACAGAGCTTTCTAAACCTGGTCGTGATCCAAGAGAGGATATGCCAAAACCTGTTCTTCGTAGTGATGTTTTAAAGTTCGAAGATTTAACAGAAGGTATGATTTTGACTGGTACTGTTCGTAATGTTATCGATTTTGGTGCTTTTGTTGATATTGGTGTTAAATATGATGGTCTTGTTCATATTTCTGAAATGAGTGATTCTTATATTAAAAATCCATCTGATTTAGTTTCAGTTGGTGATATTGTAAAAGTTAAAGTTATAAAAATTGATCAAGAACGTAAAAAAGTAGGACTTTCTATGAAAATATAAACATCTAAAAAGCATGTAATAAAATACATGCTTTTTATCAATCTATAAAATTTTATTCACTTACATATTTTTCTTGTATATCTTTTATTTTTTCGAAATTATTATTTAATATATCAAGAAATGCTTCCGCTATTTGTGGGTCAAATTGAGTACCTTCACATCTTTTTATTTCTTCTTTTACATGTTCAATATCAATAGGTCCTCTATAACTTCTTCTACTTGTCATTGCATCAAAAGTATCTGCTACTGCTGCAATTCTTGCCATATATGGTATTTCTTCTCCTTTTAATCTTGATGGATATCCATTACCATCATATTTTTCGTGGTGATGTTTTACTATAGGTATAATCTCTTTAAAAATAGTTGCATTTCCTAATATATGTGCTCCTATTGATGGATGATTTTTAATTTGTGAATATTCATCATCTGTAAGTTTTGCTGGTTTTAATAAAATACTATCAGGTATTCCTATTTTTCCAATATCATGAAATAATCCACCTATTCGTAATGTTTTTATTTGTTCTTCTGATAGTCCTAGCTTTTCTCCAATAAGTACAGAATATTCAGAAACTCTATCAGAATGTCCTCTTGTATAAGAATCTTTTGCTTCTACAGTATATCTTAATGTTTGTATCATATCTAAATATGCCTGTTCTAATTGCTCTTTTGAATCTTCTAACTTTTCATTTATTTGTTTTATTTCATCCATTTGTTTTACAGATTTTATTCCAGATTCAATTAATAAAATTAATTGGTCAAATTTGTCACCTTTTTCGCAATATCCTTGTATGTCTAATCTTTTTATTGTTTCTAGTGGTGGTGCTAAATCTTTATGTCCTGTTAATAACAAAATATATAATTCTTTATTAAATTTTCTTATTTCTTCTACTACTTCATCTCCATGTAATGGTGTCATCATAAAATCTAGTAACATTAAATCAAAATGTTCTTGTCTTACTTTTTCTATTGCCTCTACTGGATTTGTTACTCCTATAAATTCATAATTAGAGTTTTCTAACAAAACTCTTAATGAATCTAATATTCCTTCTTCATCATCTACACCTATTATTTTATATTTTCTAACTCCATTTATTTGATTTTGCAGAGCCTTTCTCATTTAATCACCCCTATATTCTTATGTATAAATTCAATTTTATTATTGATATTATATTCGTTTGTGTTTTAAAAATCAAGTTTTTTGTTTTGAATTCATTATTTTTTATGCATAAGATTTTATCACTCAATTTGCTCATACTACTCTATTTAAATATAGTTTTGTTTCATTTTTATTACATTTATTTTTCTTTTATATTACATTTTAAATTTTTGTTTGATTTTTATAACTTCTATTGGTATACTAAGCTTAAAGGAGGTATTTTGATGGAAATTTTAGATTCTAATATTGAGAGTTTGGAAACTTCAGAAGAAATTATTACAGAAAATACTTCTGAAATTCAAACAGAGCCAACTAGTTCAACTCAATTGATTGAATATAAAGAGATTGATGAACCTTGTGTTGCATTAACTATAATTGGTGAAAATCGTCTTACAAATGTCGAAGTTTTTGTTCGACGTGGTTTTAAATTTTCATTCAAAGCATTTTTCTCAACTTTAGTTCTTACTATAATGAATATGTTTATTTAAAGATAGTTTTTTATAATTAGAAAAACTATCTTTTTTTATATTTGCCAGTCTATTTGGATAGACTATTTCTAAGAAATTTCTTGCTATACTCAATTATATCATTTATAAGGAGTTGATTTTTATGTATTTATCAGATGCAGTAAGAGATAGAATTAGATATTATCAAAACCAAACTGGTATGAGTCTTTGGGGCTTATTTAAAGCTTCTGGTGTTCCAATGTCAACATTAGCAGCTTTTATGAGTAAGAGAACTGAATTGATAAAATTAGATACTTTGCTTCACATTTGTGAAGGATTCGGCATTACAATTACTGAATTTTTTGAAAACGATGTATTTAAAGATGTAGAACAAGATTAAAAAAAACTGCCAGAGAAATTAATCTCTGACAGTTTTTTGCACATTTGGGACCGGTTCTCTGCTGTGCATAGCAAATTATATTGGAATTATAATATTAAATGTTGTTCCTTTTCCTTCTTCTGTTACATATGTAATATCTCCACCAAAGTGTGCTTTTATGTTTGAATATGACATATATAGTCCTAGTCCAGTACCGTTTTTTCCTTTTGTTGTAACCATTTCTTTAAATAGTCTATCTTGTACTTCTTTTGGAAGTCCTCCAGCAAAGTCTGTTATTGATATTACTATATTATTCTCTTTTTTAGATACTACTAGTTCTATATTTTGATCTTTTTTTCCTGCATATGCTTGTATAGCATTTGAAATCATATTATTAACTACTTGTACTAAACTATTTACATTTCCTTTTAATATTTGATTTTCATCAGTTTTCATCATTACATTCATATATATGTATGCATTTTTTAATTCGTGTTTCATTAATATATTTACTCTTTTTATTAGTTCATCAACTGTAAATTCTTCTGAAGTATCACTTGATAATGATGCAACTGCTTGACCTTTTACTGTTGTTATAATATCTGACATGTATTCTAGATGTGCTCTTATCTTAGGTATCCATTCTTCCATGTCTCTTGCTATGTCATGATGATCTTGCGAATTTACTACTGGGTCATCTATTGATTCGTCATATTCTTTTATTAGATTTTCTAATCCTTGAACTGCTCCTGCTATTGACATTATTGGTGTTTTTAAGTTATGTGCTATTCCTCCTATTAGTTGACCAAGTCCTGCTAAACGTTCTCTTTCCATTAGTCTATCTTGGTTGTTTCTTATTGTTTCCATATCTTCTTTATGTTGTGTTATATCTTTTAATAATACTAATGTTCCTAATGATGTGTTGTCTGATTTAATTGGAGTTATTTCTATTTTAAAGTATTTTTTTATTCTTGAAAAATGTTGTTCAAATGATATTGTTTTATCTGTTGTATTTGATCTTGCTATTACATTTTCTATTCTCTTTGATGTTTGTTTGCTTATTTTTCTATTTTCTAAAAATTTCATAAAATTTTTACTTCTTATATTTTCTGGTTTTAATTTAAACATTTCTAAAAATGTTTTGTTGAAGTCTGTAATTATATTATCTTCATCTAATACTATGTATCCATCGGATATTCTGTCTACTATTTTCTGCAGTGCTATTGGTGTAATTTTTAAAAAATTGAATTTTAATATTGCAAATGTGTAAAAAATTACTGCTATAGAAAAACTTATTGGTGTTAAACATACATTCATATCATATATTTTAAATGTTCCAAGCAGGTTTACTAGTATAGGAAACATTGTTCCTATTATTATTAATATTGTTTGTTTAGAAAACGAACCCGAATTTTTTAATGATGCATTTATCATTATTCCTATACTTATTAAAAGTAATCCATAAGTATATATTGAATGTACATAAAAATATGGTCCATATATCATTTCATTTAAGTTTGAAGAATATACTTTATAAAATAAATGATGATATTGATTTGTATATAATACAGCAAGTGTTAAAAATGGTATTACAAATAATAATAGATATTTTCTTTTAAACCTAATCTTTGTATTTCTAAATATAATTGCTACAAAAAATAATGCTACTGGAAGCATGCATGTTCCTATATATATAAAGTTTTCAAAATATATCGGCTCAATATTCAAAAAGTTTGAGCAAACTAATTGTGAAATTACTCCTACACTTATTACAAGCACTGTTAATAAAACCGTCGCAAATGCATTTTGCAATTGCGACACTGGTCTTTTTCTCATAATGTTTCCCATTAATAATATTATTGAAAGTGTTGATATTACTAACAATATAAATTCTGTATCTATAACCATCTTTTGTTTCTCCTTTAATATTTTATGAACCCTATTCTTTTAAAATAATCCATATATTTTAATATATATTCTTTGTCAATTTCTTTCCAATAAAATCCTATTTTTTCAAGATATTTTCCTGTAAATTCATAGTCTATTCTTACATTAGAAGTATATATTAATTGTTTCTTAGAGTCAATATCATGTATTATACCAGATAATATTTCTTTTTTAAAGTCATCATTTAAAATTTCGGTTAATTTTTTTGACATTGTTTCATTATCTACGCCATCAATACTAATTCCTAATTCGTGTAAAGTGTTTATTAGTAATTTTATTGGTAGTAACTTTGGATTGTATATATGGAATACATTGCATTTACTGTTATATCCTAATATTTTTACAACCGCTTCTGCACTAAAGTCTACTGGTCCTAATTCTATTGCATGTTCAAGTAAATATTCTGGAAATATTCCTAATTCTATAAATGATTTTAATCTTTTTGCAAATGCGTTTTCTTCAACATTTTGTTGGAATACTCCATCACTATATCTATTTGTAATGTTTCCCATTCTCAATATTTGTGCATCCAAACCTTCTTCTATTGCTTTTAATACAATCATTTCTGCTTTATATTTTGTTACAGTATATATTCCTGATATATTTTGATTAATATATAAAGTATTTTCTTTGAATATTTTTTTATTATTGATATTGTCTGCTGTTTCTTCTATGTTTTCTTCTTTTTCACCATTTCCAGAAACACTGATAGTTGAGATGTGTATTAATCTTTTGTCTGTTGCTTTACAAAAATCTACTACATTTTGCGTTCCATTTACATTTATTTCGTTAAATAATTTTTCTGTTCCGAAATGTTTTACTAATGCTCCTGCATTTATTACTGTTGTGATATTTTGGCTAATCAATTCATCGTCTTCTTTTGATAGCTTAAAGTCTCTTTCAACAATATCTCCTTCTATTACTTGTATTCTATCTTTATATTTTTCAAAGTACTCATTTCCGAAATAGAATACAATTTTTTGTTGTAATCTTGCTAATGGTTCTTCATTATTTTTTCTTCTTACTAAACAGTAAGCTATTCCTCTATATCTTTTTAAATATTCATCTAATATATGTACTCCTAAATATCCCGTACTTCCTATTAAAAGAATATTTCCTACTTTGGATTTTTTTATTGTTTCTATATTTGATATATTATTTCTTTCTAAAACTTTATTAATTTCAGAATAATCATATTTTGCTATATCTTCTTCTGCCTTATCTTTTTTCTTTCCTGCAAGTTCTTTTATTGTTGGATATTTAAATATATCAGCATATTCAAAATCAAAATTATATTTTAGTGCTTCAATTTGCATTTTTATTGCAGAAATTGAATCTCCACCTATGTCAAAGAAGTTATCATTTAAAGAAATATGTTTTAAATGTAAAATGTTTTTCCATATTTGTTGTAGTCTTAATTCATCTGAATCAAATTTGTCTGGGTCTACTTCTTTAAAACTATCTTCTTCTAATTTTGGCATTGGCAAAGCTTTCCTATCTATTTTTCTATTTATTGTATATGGCATTTTTTCAAGATGTACTATATAACTTGGTACCATATATTGTGGTAAATATTTTTTCAAATAACTTTTTATTTCTGTTTCTGTAACATCTATTGTTCCGTCTGTAACATAATATCCACATAATACTTCTTTGTCTTCGATGGTTATTTTGTTTACTATTGATGCTGATACTCCTGGGTATTGTTCCATTTTGCTTTCTATTTCTCCAAGTTCTATTCTTAGTCCACGTAATTTTATTTGATTATCTATTCTTCCTAAACATTGAATCTTACCATCAAATGTCCATCTTCCAATATCTCCCGATTTGTACATTCTTCCTTCTCCAAATTTATTTGGCAAGAATTTTTCTTTTGTCAATTCAGGCTTTCCTAAATATCCTACGCCTACTTGAATTCCTGATATATAGATTTCTCCTACTACTCCTATTGGCACTCTTTTTAAGTTTTTGTCTAATATATGCATTTGTGTATTCATTATTGGTGGACCTGTTGTTATTTCTGTTTCTCCATTTAAATTTTGAACATTTGATAATACTGTTATCTCACTTGGTCCATAAATATTAAATACTGTTATATCATCTGCTAATGCTTTTAAGTCCTTTACAAATTTTTCTGGTAGTGGTTCTCCTCCAAATACCATATTCTTTACTAATCTTAATGGACTATTTTCACTTCTATTATCATAAACTATTTTCATTAAACTTGGTGTTACTGTCATAACATCTGTATTGTATTTTTCCATTAATTTTTCTAGTAATTTAGGATTTCTATGTTCTGCATTATTTGCCATTACTATTCTTTGTCCATGTGTTAATGAGACTATTATTTCATAAACAAATATATCAAATGGTGTTGATGTTACTGATAATAATGTATGGATTTTTCCGTCATGTAAATAATCTAATGCTTTTGTCATTGCTTTTGCCATATTGGTTAATCCCACTTGATTTAGCATTACTCCTTTTGGCACTCCTGTTGATCCTGATGTATATATTAAATATGATAAATCTTCCATTTTTATATCCACATTTGGCCTGATTAAATCTCCATTATAAATTTCATTGTCTAAGTCTATTTCTATACAATTTGGAATTTCTTTAACTCTATCTTTTAATTCTTTTTGTGTTAGAACATATTGTGCTTTACTGCTTTCTATGTAGTATTTTGTTCTGTCCAATGGATATGTTGGGTCAATATTTAAAAATGCTCCTCCTGCTTTTAATATTGCATACATTGCAACAATTGTCTCTATTGATCTATTTGTCATTATACATACTATGTCATTATTTTTTATTCCATTTTTTATTAAATGGTTTGCTAAGCTGTTTGCTTTTTTATCTAATTCTCCATAAGTTATTTGTTTATCTTCACATATAACCGCTATATTATCTGGATTTTTTTCAACTTGCTGTTCTATTAAATATGCTGTTGTATCTTGATTTATTTCTCCTTCTGTACTATTAAATTTTGCTAACATTTTGTCTTCTTTTTCAGTTATAATATCTATATCACTTATTTTGATTTCACTATTGTTCAATATCTGTTCTAATATATACATATAATGTTCAAAAAAGTTAACTATTGTTTCTTTTCTAAATAAATCTGTACAATATTCTATATTAATAGTATGAGTTTTTGGTTTTATTTCTAATAGCAAATTAAATTTTGCAATGTCATTGTATATTTCTAAAACATTTACATCTTTTCCATTTAATTTTACTATATTTTCTTCTTTATTTTGATATGTAAACATTACATCAAACAATGGATTTCTTGAATTATCCATTTTAACTCCAAGCTTTTTTACTAACATATCAAATGGATATGGTTGATTTGATAAGTCATTTAAAACTTGTTCTTTTATTTTATCTAAAAATATTGCAAATGTATCATTTTCGTTGATTTGTCCTCTTATAACAATATTGTTTACAAGCATTCCTAACATTCTTTTAGTTTCTCGTCTATCTCTATTGGCTATAGGACTACCTAAAATTATTTCTTCTTGTCCTGTATATTTATATAATAATACTAAAAATGCTGTCACAAATAACATATATGGTGATGCACCTATTTTTTTAGCATATCTTTCTATTTTTCTAAAACGTTTTTCATCGATAATATTAGATATTTTCTTACCATTATAACTTCTATTTGCAGAAATTTTATAGTCATATGGTAAATTTAATTGTGCAAATTCACAGTTTTTAAATTTCTCAATCCAATATTTTTCATTTTCGTTAATTTCTTCACTATTATTATAATTATTTTCCCAAACAGAATAATCTCTATATTGAATTGGAAGTCTTTTTAGGTCATCTCCATTATATAGCCTGTCAAACTCTATAATTAAATTATTTAATGACATTCCATCCATTATTATATGATGTGAGTCAACTAATAACATTGTACTTTTATCATCTATAAAATGTACCTCTGCTCTTATTAACATTTCATTTTCTAGTTTAAATGGTTTAGAAAAATTTTTAATTATTTTTTGAATTTCTTTTTCTGTATTATAATAAACAGGTATTTCAAAGTTTATATTTTTATATACTTTTTGTACTATTTCATCATTTTGTATTGTAAATTGTGTTCTTAATATTTCATGTCTTTCTATTATTTTATTAAATACTTGTTTTATTTTCTCTATATCTAATATTTCATCTACAATAATTCCACCTGGCATATTATATACAACATTATCATTTCCTATCATTTTGGCATTATAGTATATTCTTTTTTGTGCTGATGATAATGGATATACCTCTTGTTCTTTTATTCTTTCAATTTTCAATTTTGAAATGTCATGTTTTTTATTATTCTTTTCAATATAATCTGACATATCTTTTATTGTATAGTTTGATAATATATCTTTTATGTTCATTTGAACATTAAAAGTAGATAATATTTTGGTTGATAATGTAATTGCTGTTAATGAGTCTCCTCCAAGGTCTAATAATGTATCTTGTATACTTACTTTTGATATATGTAACATCTTTTCAATTATGCTTACTAGTTTTTTATCAATATCATTTCTTGGTGCAACTATATTTGTTTTGTTTTCTTCTATAGTTGGCTCTGGTAATGCTTTTCTATCTACTTTTCCATTTGGTGTGTGTGGCAATTTATCTAGTTTTACAAAATATTGCGGTACCATATATTCAGGTAATTTTGAATATAAAACTGTTTTTAGTACAGATTTACTTACATGACCATTTTCCACATAATATGCACACAATGCTTCTTTTCCATTTACTGTTTTTTTCACAACTGCACAATCAGAAATATTATAAACTGGTTGCATTCTTTTCTCTATTTCTTGTAATTCTATTCTTAGTCCTCTAATTTTTACCTGATTGTCAATTCTACCATGACAAGTAATTTCACCATTTTCATTAAATGCTCCTAAGTCTCCAACTTTATACATTATTTGTCCTTTTAAAAATGGATTTTGTATAAAACTTTCTTTTGTTTGTTGGTCTTTGTTCATATATCCTTTTCCGACTCCGTCACCAGATATATATAATTCTCCAATACTTCCTTGAGGTAATACTTTTTTATTTTTATTTAATATATATATTTGAGTATTATGTACTGGTCTACCTATTGTAATTTCACTTTGATTTGTTACATTTGTTACAGTAGAAAATATTGTAGTTTCAGATGGTCCGTATCCGTTATAAATAGTTACATTAGGAATTATCTTTTTTATTTTTTCTACTAAGCTTTTTTGAAGTGGTTCTCCTGCCAACATTATATACTTCAAACTATTAAAACTGTTTTCATCATTTAAATTCTCTAAATGAAATTTCATTATTGATGGAGTTGTTTGCATTATTTCTATTTTTTTTTCTCTTACTGTTCTTTCTATTACTGGAGTCATTTTTTGTCCATTTTCATTAGTTAAATAAACTGTTAATCCTCTTGTTAGTGACATTAGTGTTTCAAATGCAAAAATATCAAATGATACAGTTGTTATAGATAAAATTTTATGATTTTTTCCGTCTTTTAAGTAATCTATTGTTGTTTTCATTGAATTATAAAAATTACTTAAATTTTGTTGTTTTAACATTACTCCTTTAGGTGTACCTGTAGAACCTGATGTATATATTAAATATGACAAATCTTCTGGTTTTGAGATATTTTCTAAATTTTCTTTATGTTGTTCATAAATACTTGGTTCTTTTACATTAATTATTTTTTTGTCTGCTTTATTTCTTCTATTTTGACTTGTTAATAATATTTTAGCATCACTATCTTCCAACATATATTGTATTCTATCTTTTGGGTAATCCATTGCAATTGGAATATAACTTCCTCCTGCTTTTAAAACTGCTAATATTGATATTAGTGTTTCAAAAGAACGTTCTAATAATATTCCAACAACAGTGTTGTTAGTAACTCCGTTTTGTCTTAGTTCATATGCTAAACTATTAGCTTTTTCATTAAGTTCTCTATAAGTCATATTTTTGTATTCAAAAACAATGGCTATATTTTCTGGTGTTTTTTCTACTTGTTTTTCAAAATATTTTATAAATGGAATATTTTTGTCATATTCAAGTTTTGTTTTATTAAAATCTATAATTAATTTTTCTTTTTCTTTTGGGGTTACAATTTCTATATCTCTTAATTGTATATTTTCTTTCAAAACTATTTGATTAATAATGTTTAATATTCTTTGATGTATTGCTTCTATATCTTTTGAACTATATATACTTGTTTTATAATCATATGCAACATTTAGACTTCCTGTATCGTTTAAGTCGTATATTTGTATATCCATATTTTCTGCACAACACCCATTAAATGTCCATTCTGTTTCATATGGTATGTTTCCTTCACTTTGTTGTGCATTTGTGATTTGATATGATAGCAAAATATTATATAGATTTGGTATGCTACTATCATTATTTCTTAATTCTTCTAATAGGCATTGATATGAATACTTTTGATGTTTTAACATATCCATAGAATCTATTGCTATATTTTTTACAAATGTTTTAAAGTCTAGTTCTTCATCTATATTAATTTTAAATGGTACCATATTTATGAACATTCCTGCTGCTTGTTTTTCTTTAAAATTTGTTCTGTTTAATATTGGTGTTCCTATAACAAATTCATCTAAATTTGAAATTTCTCCTATATATATTGCATAAATAGCCATAAAGAAATTGTACAATGATATTTTGTTTTCTTTACAGTATTTTTTTATTTTTATAATATCTGTTTCTTTTATTTTATATTGCTGTCTTCTCCCTTTTGGATTATTTATATATGTTTTTTCTTTTTTACTTCCTGGTATTGTTGCTATTTCTGGTATTGTTTTAAATCTTTCCATCCAATATTGTTTGTCTTTATTAAATTTTTCACTTTTTTGGTATTCTTGTTCTGATTTAATATAGTCTATATATGAATATATAGCCTTTGTTTCGATTTCTTGATTTTGTTTTAGTTTTGAATATGTTTTAATAATGTCATTACAAATAAGCGCAAGTGTCCACGCATCTGAAATCAAATGGTGTATGTTAAGCGTAAATGCCCCTTTACCATCTGAAAATTTAAAGATATAAAAATTAAATAGTTTTGAATTTTCTAATTTAAATGTTGTTCTTACAATTTTCTCTTGTTCTTTTTCTAATTCTTTTTCGCTCGCGATACTAACAGTGCTTATCTGTATTTCTTCTCTTTCAGATAGCACTTGTTCTACATTTCCATCGTTTAATTTGAATTCTAACCAAAAGTTGTCGTGTTTTTGGCTCACAATTTTTATGGCTTCTTCTAATTTTTTGAAGTCAACTTTTTCTCGTATTACTGCCGTTCCGCATATATTATTTATGCTACTACCTTTGTAATATTGTTCTGTAACCCAGATTGATTTCTGAGCATTTGTTAAATTCCCCATTTTTCCTAACATCCTTCTTTAAATTATATACTAGTGTATAATTTATACTCACTTATTGTAACATTATTTGACAAATTTTGCAATTTTTTGTGCAAAATTTGTTATTTTTTATGTGAATTTTAACGATTTTATAAAAATTTGTATAATAAAAGTACCGAACATTACATCCGGTACCTTATTTTTTATTTACTTTCCATTTCGATTTTTACCCAGCAATCCTCTTTTTCCAACTCATTAATATTCTTGCATACTAATTTTTCATTTTTTAAAAACAGTGTGATTTTTCCTGAAACTGCTTTCAGATTCTTTTCTGTCGTACGAGTATACAATTCATACCTGTCGCATTCAAACCTTAAACTTATATTATACTTTGAAAAACATATTTTAATGTGATTAGCGGCATTAGTCTTAACATTTCCACCATCAGTAAAAAAATTAAACTCACAATAACTTTGTTCAACATGATTTTCAAGAATCTTAATAACTTCTTCCATAATTTTTTTGTTTAGTTTTATATATGCTCCTTTTTCATCCACCATTACGGTCAAGTCTTTAATTGGGTCGGTATAGTACTTTCCTTCATCATCCTGTGAATTTATTGGATATCTTATATCTCCTTTTTTATAAAAAATTTGGTTTCTAATTCTAGCTACAAATTCTTTTAAATCTTGTTCTTCTAAATCACTCTTAAATTCTTGATACAGTCTTTTAAAACTCTCTTCATTTATTGGTTCAAACCCTCTTTTATTAAGTGCTCCTTTTAAATATCCTCTCTCAAAAACCATTATATAATCTAATTCACTTTCTTGCCAAAAAAATGCATTTACTATTCTTGAATATACTTCTTCTAATGCTTTTGTGGAAAAATACTCACATAAAGATTTCTTCTTAATACAGTCGAGTTCTGTTTTTACTAGTTTATACCACAAATCTTTTCTGTCATCTTCTATATGTATAGATTCTATTATTTGTAGTTTATCTTCTGGTATCTCTAACATTTGGCTAGTTACTTTTTTTATTACCTTCTTTATTTCTTTTTCTAAATTCTTATAGTGAATATTTTTTTCAAAAAAAGTTTTCCAGAGCGGGTCTTCTTCTGTTATTACATAGTCTTTAGGAGTTTTTTTGGTATCTTTCCATTTTCTATCTTCCTCTAAGTAT
The DNA here is from genome assembly GCA_934149155.1 of uncultured Clostridia bacterium. Taxonomy (GTDB): domain Bacteria; phylum Bacillota; class Clostridia; order TANB77; family CAG-508; genus CAG-269. The sequence goes on from CAKPDZ010000030.1 coordinate 14,905, forward strand.
TTAAAAAATGTGTTTGTCTCAGAATTCCAGTAATTTATTCCTGTTGGAAAATCAATTTCGTCATCAAGAAAATTTGCTAATTTATAAGCATATTTTGTAGTCAATATTGTGCTATACCGTTTCTCAAATAGTTCTATCAAAATCGTAAAATAATCTGGTTTTTTTATTTCTCCTGCTTTTACATATTCTTCTTTTTGATTTTCTGGAAATTGTAAATAAATCATTTAATTGTCCTCCTTTTAATTTTAAAAGATTTGATTGTTTCTACTTCTGGTCTTGACCAGGTTAATATTTTGCATCTGTATTATACTATATCTTTATGTAAATTTCAAGTTTTTCATATATTTTCTTGTTTAATTATTACAAATAGTTTCATAATAAATATAGGGTGATTGCTATGCTAAAAAAAATCAAGAATTTATTCATAATAGCTATTATTATTTCTCTTCTTATTATAATTGCATATTATATTTATTCTACATATCAAAATATTGATATCACTTCAGAATACGAAGCCAAGCGTGTTGAATCCACAATTCCTTCGCAAACTGTGGAAAATGCTACTCAAGAAAGTCAATCAGTTGCAGATATGTTAGAAAAAGTTTCAGAAAGTGTTGTTGGAATTTCTAAAATAAAAACAAAATCCACTTCAATTTTTTCTTCTAATAACAATGTAAATGAACTTGGTTTAGGTTCTGGAATTATAGTTTCAAGTAATGGTTATATTTTAAGTAATTGCCATGTAACTGGTGAAAAATCAACAACTTGTTATATTACCTTAGAAAATGGATATACCTATGAAGGCTCTGTAGTTTGGTGTGATTCAGATTTGGATTTATCTATAACCAAAATCAATGCATCTAATTTACCTTTTGTAACAATTGGTGATTCATCAAATCTAAAATCTGGAGAAACAGTTTATGCTATTGGTAATCCTATTGGCTATGAATTTAGAAAAACCATTACTTCTGGAATTATAAGTGCTACTAATAGAACAATAAAAATTGAAGAAAATGGTTCTACTACCTATATGACTGATTTAATTCAAACAGATGCATCTATAAACCCTGGTAATAGTGGTGGTCCTCTATTATCTACAACAGGTGAAGTTATTGGTGTTAATACTGTAAAAATAACATCTGCTGAGGGCATAGGTTGTGCAGTTCCAGCTAATGTTGTAAAACCTGTTATTGATAAGTTTGTTTCTGATAATAAATTTGATGAACCTTATCTTGGAATTTATGCTTATGATAAAGAGGTAATACCTTATCTTGCTTCTAGCTCTAATTTTACATCTGGAATTTATGTTGTCCTTGTAACTGATGATAGTCCTGCTATTTCTAGTGGTATTCAAAGAGGTGATATTATAACATCTATTGATGATAAACAAATTAATAATATGATTGAACTTAGAAAATATATCTATTCAAAAAGTCCTGGTGATACTATTTCTATCAATATTAGCCGAGGGTATGTTACAAAAACTTTTGATATTATTTTAAAATAATTTGATTGTCCTCCATTGCTATTTTTATTTTTTTATGAAATAATAAAAATAATAAAGGGGGATTTTTTATGAATAAAAAAATCAAAATATTTTTGTTAGCAATTTTTGCTTTTATTTTGTTAACATTTTTTAATTCTGCTGATGCAAATTCTATTGATAGCATATCAATGGATATTGCAATTGATGATAATGGTAATGCTTCAATTACTGAAATTTGGAATTGTAATGTTACAGATGGTACAGAGGTTTATCATCCATATTATAATTTAGGAAATTCAAAAATCACTAATTTATCAGTGTCTGAAAATGGAACAGCGTATTCTTCTTTATCTTCTTGGAAAACTTCAGGTTCTTTATCAGATAAAGCTTATAGGTGTGGAATTAATAAAATTTCCAATGGTGTAGAACTTTGTTGGGGAATCAGCAAATACGGTTCTCATAGTTATGAAGTAAAATATAATATTTCTAATTTTGTTTCTGAACTTACTGATTCTCAAATGATTTATTGGACCTTAATTCCTTATGATTTTTCTAATCCTATAGGAAATGTTTATATAAAAATTCATTCTAATTTTAATATTCCTGATTCAGTAGGTGTTTGGGGCTATGGAAATTACGGTGGAACTGCTTATGTTTATGATGGTTATATAGAAATGCAATCAGATGGTAGATTAGCAAGTAGTGAATATATGACTATATTAGTACAATTTCCTTTAAATACTTTTAATTGCAATAATAAATTAGACTATGATTTTAATCATTATTATAATATGGCTGAAGAAGGTGCAACTCATTATGAAAGTACTGAAAATTATAGCCCTTTTATGACATTCATCTTGTTTTTGATTAACCTTATTCCAGTTTTACTAGTATTCTTTATTTTTACTATAATCGCTATCAAAATTGGCACTACTACAAAATCAAATTCTCTAGATTTTGGAAGTACTGGGCGAAAGATTCCTAAAGATGTAGATTATTACAGAGATATTCCTTGTAATAATGATTTACATAGAGCTTATTTTATTGCTTATCATTATGGGATTTTGAAAAATAAAACTGATATACTAGGTGCTATAATTTTAAAATGGATTAAGGATTCTCTTGTTAGATTAGAGCAAAGAGAAGGTGGTAAAATATTTAAGAAAGAAAATACGGTTATTCTATTAACAGAAACAGATACTTCTTTAATAATAGATGAAAAAGAACGAAATTTATTTGATATGCTTTACAAGGCAAGTAAAGATGGTATATTAGAAAATAATGAATTTAAAGATTGGTGTAGTAATAATTATTCTAAAATTCTTGACTGGTTTGACAGTATTTTAGATGCTGAACAAAAGAAACTTGCTAATGAGGGACTTTTAACTCTTCAAGAAAAGAAGTCATTTAAATTTTTTAAATATAAACAATATGTTGTTGAACCTGAATTAAAAAATACAGCTTTTCAAATTGCAGGACTAAAAAGATATCTTCTTGATTATACACTTATTAAAGAAAGAGAAGCTATCGAAGTTAATTTATTTGAATATTATTTAATTTATGCTCAAATGTTAGGTATTGCTAAAAAGGTTGCTAAACAATTTAAAGAGCTTTATCCTGATATGATTGAACAGTCTTGTTTTACATCTTATGATTATTTTTATTATATTAACACTTGTACTGCTAATGGAATAAGTAGTGCTAATACTGCTAAGTCTAGAGCAGAAAGCTATTCTTCTGGTGGAGGTGGATTCTCTTCCGGAGGAGGCGGTGGCGGTTCCTTCGGTGGTGGAGGCGGCGGAGGTGGCTTCCGTTAAACTCTAACAAGTAAAAAATCAATCAGATTTTATTTTCTGATTGATTTTTGTATCTATCTGCTCAATTTAGTTCGAACAGATACGTCGTTGGTGCGCCCGGAGGGATTCGAACCCCCGATCTCAAAGTTCGTAG
>CAKPDZ010000031.1 GCA_934149155.1 uncultured Clostridia bacterium
AATGTTGGTGATGATGCATTAAAAGACCTAGATGAAAACGGAATTATAAGAATTGGTGCAGAAGTAAGACCTGGAGATATATTAGTTGGTAAAGTAACTCCAAAAGGAGAAACAGAGCTAACAGCAGAAGAAAGATTACTTCGTGCTATATTTGGAGAAAAAGCTAGGGAAGTAAGAGATACATCACTTCGTGTACCACATGGAGAAGCTGGAACAATAGTTGATGTAAAAATCTTTACAAGAGAAAACTCAGAAGAATTAGGCCCTGGAGTAAATCAAGTAATTAGATGTTATATTGCAACAAAGAGAAAAATATCAGTTGGAGATAAAATGGCTGGACGTCATGGTAATAAAGGTGTAATTTCAAGAATATTACCAAAAGAAGATATGCCATTCTTACCAGATGGAACACCAATAGATATATTATTAAACCCATTAGGTATACCATCACGTATGAATTTAGGACAAATTCTAGAAGTTCATTTAGGTGCGGCTGCAAGAGCATTAGGATATAAAATATCAACACCAGTATTTGATGGTACATCAGAACCAGAAATAGAAGAATTATTACAAGAAGCTGGATTAACACCAGATGGTAAACAAACATTATATGATGGTAGAACAGGTGAACCATTTGCAAGTCCAATTACAGTTGGTGTTATGTATATGTTAAAATTACACCACTTAGTAGATGACAAAATACATGCTCGTTCAACTGGACCATACTCATTAGTAACACAACAACCACTTGGAGGTAAAGCTCAATTTGGTGGACAACGTTTTGGAGAGATGGAAGTTTGGGCACTAGAAGCTTATGGTGCTGCATACACATTACAAGAAATTTTAACAATAAAATCAGATGATGCTGTAGGACGTGTTAAAGCATATGAAGCAATTGTTAAAGGTGAAAATATTCCTGAACCAGGAGTTCCAGAAAGCTTTAAAGTTCTTGTAAAAGAATTACAAGCATTAGGATTAGATATTAAATTATATTCTGATAGTGATGAAGAATTAGAATTAAAAGAAAATATCGAAGATGGAATAGATTATGAAGAAACAGCTGATGGTAAAGCTTTAACAGAAGATGATGTATTAATACATGAAGATTTAGAAGATGGATATTCTGAACAAGATGAAGAAATGCTTGATGAAGAAGACGAAGAAAGCGATGAATTGTTTGATACAGACGATTTAGATGATGATGAAAGCATTTATGATAATGATGAAGATATTATAGAATAATTAATTAAATAAAATTTCAAAAAGCAATAAGAGGCGACAGTAAAATTTGCAAGAGCGGAGGATAGCCTCTTGAGCTGTTTTGAAATGCCCAAATAAAAAGAGAAGGGAGACATCTAATAAAGATGGATGAATTAGAAGTATTCAACAAAATAAAAATAGGAATTGCATCAGATGAAAAAATAAGAGAATGGTCAAAAGGTGAAGTAAAAAAACCAGAAACTATAAATTATAGAACATTAAAACCAGAAAAAGATGGTTTATTTTGTGAAAAAATATTTGGACCAACAAAAGACTGGGAATGTCATTGTGGAAAATATAAAAGAGTAAGATATAAAGGTATAGTTTGTGATAGATGTGGTGTTGAAGTAACAAAATCAAAAGTAAGAAGAGAAAGAATGGGACACATTGAACTTGCTGCACCAGTTGCACATATTTGGTATTTTAAAGGAATTCCAAGTAGAATAGCATTAATGCTAGATGTATCACCAAGAAATCTTGAAAGAGTAATATATTTTGCTTCATATATAGTAACAGATAAAGGAACATCAGGACTAGAAAAATGCCAAGTTTTAAATGAAAAAGAATATCACGAAGCTGAAGAAAAATATGGTAGAAAATCATTTAAAGCAGAAATGGGAGCAGAAGCAATCAGAAAATTACTAGAACAAGTAGACTTAGATAAATTATCTGCAGAAATAGAAAAAGACTTAGAATCTGCAAGTGAACAAAGAAAAGCAAAATTAATAAAAAGATTAGATACTGTAGAAGCATTCAGAAAATCTGGAAACAGACCTGAATGGATGGTAATGAATGTTGTACCAGTAATTCCACCAGACTTAAGACCAATGGTTCAATTAGATGGTGGTAGATTTGCAACATCAGACTTAAACGATTTATATAGAAGAGTAATAAACAGAAATAACAGATTAAAGAGATTACTTGAACTTGGAGCACCAGAAATCATTGTAAGAAATGAAAAAAGAATGTTACAAGAATCAGTAGATGCTTTAATTGATAACTCAAGACGTGGAAGACCTGTTACAGGTGCTGGAAACAGACCATTAAAATCTTTATCAGATTTATTAAAAGGAAAACAAGGTAGATTCCGTCAAAACTTATTAGGAAAACGTGTTGACTATTCAGGACGTTCAGTAATCGTAGTAGGACCAGAATTAAAAATCTATCAATGTGGTCTTCCAAAAGAAATGGCAGTAGAATTATTTAAACCATTTGTAATGAAAGAATTAGTTGAAAGACATTTAGCTCATAACATAAAAAGTGCTAAGAGAATGGTAGAAAGATTAAGCCCAGAAGTATGGGAAATTCTTGAAAAAGTAATCAAAGATCACCCAGTAATGTTGAACCGTGCTCCTACACTACATAGACTTGGTATTCAAGCATTTGAACCAGTATTAGTAGAAGGTAGAGCAATCAAATTACATGCATTAGTATGTGAGGCATTTAATGCTGACTTCGACGGTGACCAGATGGCTGTTCACTTACCATTAACACCAGAAGCACAAGCAGAATCAAGATATTTAATGCTTGCAACAAATAACTTATTAAAACCACAAGATGGTAAGCCAGTAGCTGTACCAAGACTAGACATGATTTTAGGAAGTTATTATTTAACAATGACATTAGATGGAGAATTAGGAGAAGGAAAATACTTCAAAGATCCTGATGAAGCATTAATGGCATTCCAAAATAAAGCAGTTTCAATACATGCAAAAATCTTTGTAAGAGTAAGTAAAGAAATTGATGGAGAAATAAAAACAAAGAAAATTCCAACAAGTGTTGGTAGAATTATATTCAACCAAGGAATTCCTCAAGATTTAGGATTTATAGATAGAAAAGAAGATCCATTCCAATACGAAATAGATTTCCCTGTAATGAAAAAATCAATGGGAACAATTATAGAAAGAGTAATTGATAAACACGGATTAACAGAATCAGCAGAAGTAATTGATTATATTAAAGCATTAGGATTTAAATATTCAACATTAGCAGGTATAACATTCTCACTTGCAGATGTTGAAGTACCAGCATCAAAGAAAGATATATTAGCAGAAGCTGATAAGCAAGTAGAAAAAGTTAGAAATCAATATAGAAGAGGTTTAATAACTGATGATGAAAGATATCAATCAGTTGTAGGAATTTGGGATAAAGCAACAAATGATGTAAGTAAAGCAATGGAAGAAAACTTTGGTGATTTAAACCCAATTTACATGATGGTTAAATCTGGAGCCCGTGGTAATATGAACCAGTTAAGACAAATTGCAGGTATGCGTGGACTTATGGCAAGTACTACAGGTAAAGCAGTAGAAATACCAATTAAATCATGTTTCCGTGAAGGTCTAGATGCCCTAGAATATTTCATATCATCACATGGTGCTCGTAAAGGACTTTCAGATACAGCCTTAAGAACAGCCGATTCTGGATATTTGACAAGAAGATTAGTAGATGTATCACAAGATATAATCGTAAGAGAACATGATTGTGAAACAAATGAGGGACTAATGTTAGAAGATATTAAAGATGGAAATCAAATAGTAGAAAAATTAGAAGAAAGACTAGAAGGAAGATATCCATTAAATGATATAACAAATCCTGAAACAGGAGAATTAATTGTAGATAAAAATACAATGATTAATAAAGAAATTGCAAAACAAATAGTTGATGCAGGATATACACAAGTATTTGTACGTTCTGTAATTGGATGTAGAAGTAAACATGGTGTATGTCAAAAATGTTATGGTATGGGCTTAGCAAGAAGAGAATTAGTATCAATTGGTGAATCTGTTGGTATAATAGCAGCTCAATCAATTGGTGAACCTGGTACACAGTTAACTATGAGAACAATTCACTCTGGTGGTGTTGCTGGTGTAGCAGATATTACTCAAGGTCTTCCAAGAGTTGAAGAAATCTTTGAAGCTAGAAAACCAAAGGGTGTTGCAGTAATCACAGAAATAGATGGTACAGTTAAAATTTCTGAATCTAAGAAGAAACTAGAAATAATTGTTACATCTAAAGATGATTCAAGAACATACACAATACCATTTGGATCAAAACTAAAAGTTAGAGATGGAGACGAAGTAAAAGCTGCACAGCCTCTTATAGAAGGTTCAATAAATCCAGCTGAAATTTTAGCAATAAAAGGACCAGAAGGAGTTTATGAATATGTAATTTCTGAAATCCAAAAAGCATATAGAAGCCAAGGTGTTGATATCAATGATAAACACGTTGAAGTAATAGCTAGACAAATGCTTAGAAAAATGAGAGTTGATGATGGTGGAGATACAGATATGTTCCCAGGATCTTTAGTAGATATGTACGAATTTGAAGACAAGAATAAAGAAGCTGTTGCAGAAGGAAAAAGTCCTGCAACAGGTAAGAGAGCATTACTTGGAATCACTAAAGCATCGCTTGCTACAGATAGCTTCTTATCAGCAGCTTCATTCCAAGAGACAACAAGAGTATTAACAGAAGCAGCTATAAAAGGTAAAGAAGATCATTTATTAGGATTAAAGGAAAATGTAATCATTGGTAAACTTATTCCAGCAGGTACTGGTATGAAGAGATACCAAGATGTAAGCATAAAAGTTGAAGGTGAAGACGAAGCAACTGTAGCTGATAGTATAGCTGAATCTGAAGAAGTACAAGAAACAGAATAATTTATAGATTAAAAAATACACTACATTTTAATTTGTAGTGTATTTTTTGTTTAATTAACCAATATTTAGTTTTAATAAAGACCAATTGAATTTTTTGAATAAAGAATAAGTAAAGAATTTACGCCATTCTTTAAAAGCACAATATTTATCAATAAAAGTAACGACAAAACTTTCACGATATTTAGGAATATCTAATGTTAATGGCCACATATGTTTTAAAATTATATCTTTTTCTAAGTCAGTTAAATGAAATAGTTCTTGAGCGTTGTGGAGTGCAATTTGAGGATGCATATGTATGTGATGTTTGGGTCTAGTTAGTTTGTGTTCACAATCATAGAAAAATAAATCGTGTAATAGTCCAGCTCGAGCTGCAGATTTATAATCTAGCTTTAAAAATTTACATAGTAAATATGAGTAGTAAGAAACTGATAAGCTATGTTCAAAACGAGTGTAAAGATAATGATGCTTATACAGTTTTAAATTTTGCACGGTTTTATTTTCAATTATATCATTGATTATTTCATAAAATTCTTTATTATATTTCAATAGAGTTCACCTTTTTAATAAAATAATATACTTAAAAATATTATATCATAAGAAAGGCTGAATGTAACCGGAAAAAATTGCCAAAACTAAATGCTACTATTTAAAGATGGATTATAATATATTATTCTAAGACTCAGAAATATAAACTCTTTATTACATTCCTCGACTTAATACGAAATTTAATAAATTCTAATTTGTTTTATGGGTCCTTTCCACTATCGTGAACTCTTACCATAAAACTACATAAGAATTTCTAAAATTTCTCCTTGCACATTCGTCATTTCATTCAGAGTTTATATTTCTGAGTCTTGGAATAAAATTCATTAGATAGATTATTAAATAGTAATATTTGAGCTTTGGATGTAATTTATAAATTTTAGAAGATTAATAATATATTGTTTTGTAATACCGCGTAAGCAATCAAATGAGCGAAGCGAATGCGACAGCAAGGTATAAAAAACAATATATTATTAATCTTTTAAACAAATATTTTTTTATAACATAATCTAAACAAACTTATCCAAAATAGAGATTCCTTTTGCCAGAAAACCTTGACAAAATGCCCGTTTAGAAGTATACTAAAATAGTATAAAAAGGTAAGAAAGGAAGCCCTTATGTCAGGAAATAATAGAAAATTATTTGATAATTTAGTATCAAGAACAAAAATATATTTAGTAATAATATTTATATTATTAGTAACAGTATCAATATTAAAACCAAACCTAATAATGCCATCACTAATAGTATATATATTAATATTAGGATATACATACTTAGCAAACAACAAGAGAAAAAGCGAAATATCAGAGCAATTACAAGACTTAACATTAACAGTAGATTCAGCAGCAAAAACAAGTCTAATAAATGCACCATTTCCATTAATAATAATAGAAACAGATGGAAATATAGTATGGAAAAGTCTAAAATTTGCTACAGAATTTGCCAACATTGATATAAACTCATATATAAATGATTTAATAATAGACATAAAAGCAGAACTAGAAAAAAATCAAAATAAAGAACAAAGAAGAAAATCTATTATAAAAAATATAGAAATAGGCAAGAAAAAATATAAGGTACAATGCGAATTATCAAAAACAAAAAGAAGTGAAAGAAAAAAAGTAGCAGAATATATGGCAATCTTATATTTTATAGACGAGACAGAAAAATATGAACTAATAAAAGAAAACAAAGACAAAGATACATGTGTTGGAATCATAATGGTAGATAATTATGAGGAAGTCATGCAAAGAGTAAATGCAGAACAAAAAACTCAACTAATGGCAAAAGTAGAAAGTACGATATATGATTGGGTAAATCAAACAAATGGAATATTAGTAAAAGAAGACAGAGATACATATGTATATGTTTTTGAACATCGTAACTTAGCAAAAATAAAAGAAAACAAATTTGCTATATTAGACTCAATAAAAGATATTGTAAGAAAAGATAAAATACAATTAACATTAAGTATAGCAATATCAACAGAAGGAAAAACAGATAGTGAGATATATAAATCAGCATCAGCAGCCATGGACGTTATACTTGGTAGAGGTGGAGACCAAGCAGTAATAAGAGAAAATGGAAAATATCAATTCTTTGGTGGAAAAGTAGAAGAAGTAGAAAAAAGAACTAAAGTAAAAGCAAGAATAGTTGCACATGCATTAGAAGAATTAATATCAGAATGTAAACAAGTTATTATAATGGGACATTCAAATCCAGATATAGATGCAATAGGATCAGCCTTAGGGATATATAGGATTTCAAAAAGTTTACAAAAAGATGCATATATAGTAGCAAGTAGAGATTCTGCATCAATAAAAACATTTGCAGAATGTTTGCCAGAACAATATAATGAAGTATTAATAAATAAAGAGAAAGCATTAGATATAATAGATGCAGATACATTATTAGTAGTTGTAGATACACATAAAAAATCATATGTAGAACAACCAGAATTATTAGATAAAACAAGTAAAATAGTTGTAATAGATCATCATAGAAGAAGTGCGGATTTTATAAGTCAAAGTACTTTAACATTCCAAGAAGTATATGCATCATCAGCTGCAGAGTTAGTAACGGAATTAATCCAATATACACAAGTAGAGGTTGAATTACCAACAATAGAAGCAGAAGCATTATATGCAGGAATAATGATGGATACAAAAAACTTTACATTTAAAACAGGTGTAAGAACATTTGAAGCAGCTGCATATTTACGTAGATGTGGTATAGATATAATAAAAGTAAAAAAATGGTTTCAAAGTGATTTGGAAAGTTATAATAGAATTTCTGAAATTGTTAAAAAATCTGAAATTATACATGATACTATAGCAATAGCAGAATATGATATTCAAGAAAAAGATACAAGTTTAATTTGTGCCAAAGCAGCAGATGAATTATTAACAATAGGGAATATAACAGCATCATTTGTTTTAGGACAAATGGAAAATAAAATTTGTATTAGTGGACGTTCAATTGGAGATGTAAATGTTCAAGTTATACTTGAAAAACTTGGAGGCGGAGGACATATAACTCTTGCTGGAGCACAATTAGAAAATATGACAATTGATGAAGCTAAACAAGAACTTATAAATAAAATAGAAGAATACTTTGCTGAAAAAGAATAAAATTCAAAAGGAGGAGCAAACATGAAAGTAATATTAAAAGCAGATATAAAAGGAGTAGGAAAAAAAGATGAAGTTATAAATGCATCAGATGGATATGCACGTAACTTCTTATTCCCTAAGAATTTGGCAGTCGAAGCTAATGCAGAAAATATGAGTAAATTAAAAGCTCAAAAAGATTCAAACCAATTTAAAAAAGATACAGAAAAAGAAGAAGCAAAAAAACTTGCAGAAAAATTAACAAAAATAATGACAAGAATAGAAGTTAAAGCTGGAGAAAACGGAAAAATATTTGGAGGAGTTTCAGCAAAAGAAATTGCAGAAACTTTGGAAAAACAACACAAAATCAAAATAGACAAAAAGAAAATTGATTTAAGAGAAACAATAAAAACACTAGGGATTCATACAGTTGACGTGAAATTATTTGAAGGTGTTTATGGAAAAATAAAAGTTGATGTAGTAGAAAAATAACGAAAGGAAATGACGCAAAATGGAACTAGCAAAAATACCACCACATGATATAGATGCAGAACAAGCAGTTTTAGGAAGTATGCTTACAGATAGGGAAGCGGTAAATGCAGCAATAGAAGTATTAAAAGAAGAGGCTTTTTATAGAGATGATCATAAAGCAATATATCAAGCAATTGTAAATTTGTATAATAAATCTGAACCAATAGATATTATTACATTAAAAGATGAACTAGAATCTATGGACAAATTTGAACAAGTTGGTGGATTCGATTATTTAGCAAGTTTACCAGATAAAGTTCCAACTACAGCCAATGTACAAAAATACATTAAAATAGTAGAGGAAAAATCTATACTAAGAAATCTTATAAAAACAGCAAATGAAATTATAGAATTAGGATATAATCCTGCCGAAGATGTAGAAGACATCATGGACGGAGCAGAAAAAAGAATTTTTGATTTAATGCAAAGTAAAAATCAAAAAGGATATACACCAATAAAAGATGTATTAGTAGAAAGTTTTACGAAACTAGAAGAGTTATATAATAGAAAACAACATATAACTGGTGTTCCAACAGGATTTGCGGAGTTGGACTATAAAACAGCAGGATTGCATGGTTCAGAACTAATTTTAATTGCAGCAAGACCAGCAATGGGAAAAACGGCTTTTGCATTAAATTTAGCAACAAATGCTGCATTAAGAGGAAATGCACCAGTTGCAATATTTAGCCTAGAGATGTCAAAAGATCAATTAGTAAACAGAATTCTATGTAGTGAGGCAATGGTAGATAGTAACAAAGTAAGAACAGGAAAATTAGGGGAAGACGATTGGGTAAAACTTGCTGGAGCAATAGGGCCATTATCAGAAGCAGAAATTTATATAGATGATACACCAGGAATTTCTGTAACAGAAATAAGAACAAAATGTAGAAAACTATCAATAGATAAAGGAATCGGATTAGTTGTAATAGATTATTTGCAGTTAGTACAAGGAAGTAAAAGAGCAGGAAGCAGAGAGCAAGAAATTGCTGAAATAAGTAGGTCTTTAAAAATACTAGCAAAAGAAATAAATGTACCAGTAATAGCATTATCACAGCTATCCAGAGCTGTAGAACAAAGACCAGATCACAGACCAATGTTATCAGATTTACGTGAATCTGGATCAATAGAGCAAGATGCAGATATTGTAATGTTTTTGTATAGAGATGATTATTATAATAAAGAGAGTGAAAAGAAAGATATTGCAGAAGTAATAATAGCAAAGCAGAGAGGTGGACAAACTGGAACTGTAGAATTATTATGGATGGGACAATATACAAAGTTTGTAAACTTAGAGAGGAGATTTGATGATTAGTTGTCAAAAAGAACCGACTCTTTTGACAGATTTAATACAAGATGGAGATAAAATTGTTTTAGGAGTGTCAGGTGGACCAGATTCTATGTGTATGCTTGATATGATGAGAGAATTAAAAGAAGAAAAAAATATCAACTTTGAAATATATGTTGCACATATTAATCATATGATTAGAGAAGAAGCTATAGATGATGAAAAATATGTGCAAAATTATTGCCTAAAACATAATATAGAATTTTTTGTTAAAAGAGCGGATGTACAGAAAATAGCAAATGATAAAAAAATAGGAACAGAAGAAGCTGGACGTAAAGTTCGCTATGATTTTTTTGAAGAAGTTTTGCAAAAAACAGGTTCAAATAAAATTGCAATTGCTCATAATAAAAATGATAAAATCGAAACTATCATAATGCATTTGCTTAGGGGAAGTGGACTTTCAGGACTAAAAGGAATAGAACCGATAAGAGATAATAAATATATAAGACCGCTTATAGAATGTGAACGCCGAGAAATAGAACAATATTGTGAAGATAAAAAACTACAACCTAGAATTGATAAAACAAATTTCGAGAATGAATATACAAGAAATAAAATCCGAAATATTGTTATTCCGTACATAAAAAAGGAGTTTAATCCAAATATTATTCAAACACTAAGCAGATTATCACAAGTTGCTACGGATGAGAGTAATTACATTGATTTGCAAACTCAAAAAATATACAATAAATTATTAATAGAAAGAACAGATAAACAGATAACATTAAAATTAAAAGAATTTAATCAACAAGAAAATGTAATACAAAAAAGATTAGTTCTAAAAACAATAAAAGAGCTAAATGGTTCTACTGATAGGATTGAAAAGATTCATATAGAAGATATTATAAAATTATGTACTAATAATATAGGAAATAAATATTTGACACCAAATAAAAATTTAAAGGTATTAGTAAAAGATAAAAAAATATTTTTTATAAAATTGAACTAATAAAATCAACTTCTAAAATGAAAATCCGCAAGAAAACCTAGAAAACTGTAACGAAAAGGACACAAAAAAGTCACCGGAAAAGTATTGAAAAAATAAAAAAGGTATGTTATAGTTGCAAAAGATAATAAAAATAGGAGGACTTAAATGAAAAAAGGAATAAAGACATTAGCTATGTGGTTAATAATAGGAGTAATAGTAATAGTACTATTATCATCAATAATGGAAAATAGTAGTTCAAAAATGACATATTCGGAATTAGTAACAAGTATTGCTAATAAAGAAGTAGAAAGTATAGAAATTTCATCTAGTGGAAATTCTGCAACAGTAAAAATGAAAAATGCTAAAACTGAAAAAGAAGTAAATATACCAAGCTTAGATAGTTTTATGACATATACAGAAGAATATCTAAAAGCGGGAGACTTTACTTTAGATGAAGCAAAAGAATCAATATGGATTACAATATTAAGTTTAATAACACCATTTGGATTATTGATAATCTTCTTTATATTCTGGTTTATGATGATGAGTGGAAACAATCAAGGTGGAACAAAAAATATGACATTCGGAAAAAGTAAGGCTAGATTGGTAAATGCAGGAGAAAAAAATAGAGTAACATTTGATGATGTTGCAGGTGTAGATGAAGAAAAAGAAGAATTAGAAGAAATTGTAGAATTCTTAAAAAATCCAAAGAAATTTACAGACATGGGAGCAAGAATCCCTAAAGGAGTATTGTTAGTAGGTCAACCTGGTACAGGTAAAACATTATTAGCAAAAGCAGTAGCAGGAGAAGCAGGAGTACCATTTTATTCAATAAGTGGTTCAGACTTCGTAGAAATGTTTGTTGGTGTTGGTGCATCAAGAGTAAGAGACTTATTTGAACAAGCAAAGAAAAATGCACCATGCATAATATTCATAGACGAAATTGATGCAGTTGGTAGACAAAGAGGTGCTGGATTAGGTGGAGGACATGATGAAAGAGAACAAACATTAAACCAATTATTAGTAGAAATGGATGGTTTCTCAGATAATGAAGGTGTAATTATATTAGCTGCAACAAATAGACCAGACGTATTAGATAAAGCATTATTAAGAGCAGGAAGATTTGATAGACAAATAGTAGTAGGAAGTCCAGACGTAAAAGCAAGAGAGCAAATATTGGAAGTACACGCACGTAAGAAAAAATTATCAGAAGATGTAGACTTAAAAGTAATAGCAAAAAATACATCAGGATTTGCAGGAGCAGATTTAGAGAATGTATTAAATGAAGCAGCATTATTAGCAGCTAGAAGAAATTACAAAGAAATAGGAATGAAAGAAATAGAAGATGCAATGGTAAAAGTAACTATGGGACCTGAAAAGAAAACAAGAGTAAGAAGCGAAAAAGAAAATAGATTAGTAGCATATCACGAAGCAGGTCATGCAGTTGTAAGTAGATACTTATCAACACAAGATCCAGTACATCAAATATCTATTGTACCACGTGGTATGGCGGGTGGATATACAATGTATAGACCAACAGAAGACAAATCATTTATGTCAAAAACAGAAATGGAAGAAAATATAGTTTCATTACTTGGTGGTAGAGTTGCAGAAGCACTTATATTAAATGATATATCAACAGGTGCAAGTAATGATATAGAAAGAGCATCTCAAATAGCAAGAAACATGGTTACAAAATATGGTATGAGTGAAAGAGTTGGAGCTATAATGTTTGGCGGAGGTCAAGGAGAAGTATTTTTAGGAAGAGACTTTGCTCAAACAAAAGATTATTCAGAAGAAACAGCAAATATAATAGATGAAGAAGTGAAAAGAATAGTTGACACAGCATATAATAGAGCCAGAACAATATTAAGTGAACATGTAGATAAATTACATGCGGTTGCAAGTGTATTACTTGAAAAAGAAAAAATCGAAGGAGCAGAATTCGATAAAATTTTTGAAGAATAGAAGGGCGTTCAAATACGCTCTTTTTCTGTGTTTATGGTATTTTAGTGCCAATTTTATCTATTGACAAAATTCGATAAATGTAGTAATTATATTATATATGAAACAAAGATAAAAAAGTGAGGAATACATATGAAGATTCAAGACTTGGCAATAATTTTTATAATAATAATAATACCAATATCGTTGGTAATATCAATATATACACAATATCAGATACAGACAGTAAATACACAAACATTATATGATGGGAAATTAACATCAGCTACATATGATGCAATAAGAGCATTTCAGATAAATACAACAAGTAGTGCAACATCAGAATTAACAAATTCAAAAACGAGAGATTTGGAAGCATCTGTTTCTACTTTTAGAAATTCAATAAAGTCAATGTTTTCTTTAGCGGGATATTCTGATGATGCAGTAGATAGATATGTTCCAGCTTTAGTATATACACTTTATGATGGGTTTTATATTTATTCGCCATATAAAAATATAGCAAATGATGACGGAACGATTAAGAGCGGAACTGGAGATGGTCAATATGGATTAAAACCATATATTTCATATAGTTGTAAGTACAAACAAGGTAATATAGATGTTGTAATAACATATGCTCTAGATAATCATGTTTCTGTACAAGGTACAATTGGTAATGAATATGTAAACAAAGATGGATATTTAATTGATAACATTAATGTTACAGGAGAAAATGTTACATATAATGGTGTGAAGATTGAAACAGAAAGTGTAAAACAGTATTTGCCATTATATGATGGAGGCTCTGAAAATAGTAATAATATTATGCAATGTATAAAATTGAATGGAACTACGTATTATTGGGATCAACAAAAAAAGGTAATAAGGGCTCGTTTAAATGATACAACTTTAACAACACAAAGTAGTGAAGGGCAAAATGAATACAATCAATGGACAGCAGGTATTCAAAATAATGCATTAGCACAAAAATATTATAAAGATGCAAAAGAATTTTCGGACTGGTTTAAGTCAAGTGGATTACAAGAATTACGATATTGTGATGCAATAGATACAGATATAGATTCTAATGGAAATGTAGCAGAACATAGCATATGGGAATCTAATACTAATAAAATATTTGATTTTAATATAACTGGTAATTATAATAAAAATATAGAAAATGAGTCATCTAGTTTTAATGAGCACAGACTTGCTATAATTAGACACAAAATAGAAGTAAATTTAGCAATAGCAATAGCTAATTATAATAAATATTCAGGAGCTAGTGATAATGTATTCCAAATGCCTAAATTAAGCGAAGAAGAATGGGATAATATAATACATAATATATCATTAATAAGCTTTTTACAAGGATTACCAATAGGTGGAAAAATATATAATGGATATTCAATAGTTACTAACTCTGAAAGTAAAGAAGTCGTACTTGAAAATAATATATATATATTAGGGAAAGATAAGGATGGAAAAAGTCAATATTATAAAATAGGTGATTATGGATTAAGTAAAGATGGAGATATAACTATTGATGCTGGAGTGTATGCGGGCTCAGGAAGTAATGTAAAAAGTGCAGGAAGGATAAATGTTGAATTTGAAAGAGGAACTTTAATCAGTAGTGATGGGACGAAGAGATTTTACTATTATCCACTTACAAATAATAATGCATCATATAATAGTGTAGTAATGCAAAATAATGTTAATACATATGATGATATATATGAATATGTAAATGGACAAAGTGAGAATTTAAAAAAAGCATTTTATACTGCGCTTGGAAGAGAGAGGGCATCTACATATACGAAATGGACAGATTATGTCCCTGTAAATACAAATGTAAGTAATGGAGGAAACTCAAATAATTCAGGAGATTCAGGCAATTCGGGTAATACAAGTGATACTCCTACTACATTTAAAATAACATTTAATCCTAATGGCGGAAATTGGAATGGTTCAACACAAGCAAAAAGTATAACAAAATCTAAAGGAAACTATATTCAATTACAGCCAGATGGAGGAAATCCACAAAGAGCAGGATATACATTTAAAGGATGGGCAACTAGTCAGGCAAATGCAAACAATGGGAACATAGATTATGAATCAAATGCGTCTTATATTGTAAATGCACCTTTAGACCTATGGGCAGTATGGACTGCTAACCAAACAGGAGGAACTGGTGAATCAGGAGAAACAGGAGGCTCAGGAAATACAGGTAATACAGGAAATTCTGGAAATGCTGGAACCACAGAATATCAAAAGGGAGATATTAATGGAGATGGAAAGGTTGATAGAACAGATTTGAGCTTGTTATCAAGTTATGTTAGAAGGGGTGGAAAAGGATTAACCGAAGAACAGAAAAAAAGAGCAGATATAAATGGAGACGGAAAAATTGATTATATTGATGTATTTGCTTTGATGAGACTAATATAAGAGGAGAAATGAAATGAATTATGCAGATATAAAAATAGCAGATGTAGCAAATGGACAGGGAGTTAG
The DNA here is from genome assembly GCA_934149155.1 of uncultured Clostridia bacterium. Classification (GTDB taxonomy): domain Bacteria; phylum Bacillota; class Clostridia; order TANB77; family CAG-508; genus CAG-269. The sequence continues at coordinate 15,328 of CAKPDZ010000031.1, forward strand.
AGTATCATTATTTGTAAGTGGGTGTACTCATCATTGTAAAGGATGTTTTAATTCACAGGCATGGGACTTTAACTATGGAAATGAATTTACAGAACAAGATACAGAAAGAGTAATAAATGAATTAAAACATCCATATGTATCAGGGCTCTCGCTTTTAGGAGGAGAGCCATTGGAATACAAAAACCAACAAGGATTATTACCATTATTAAAAAGAATAAAAAAAGAATTGCCAGAAAAGGATATTTGGTGTTACACAGGATATAGATTTGAGAAAGATATAATATCAAATATGTTTGAAAACTGGTCAGAAACAAAAGAATTGATGTCATATATTGATGTTTTAGTAGATGGTAAATTTGAAGAAGATAAAAAAGATTTGAGACTAAAATTTAGAGGGTCATCAAATCAAAGAATAATAGATGTACAAGAATCATTAAAAACGCACAAAATTATACCATATGATGTATAATTGAATGAATTACAATTTATTATTCATAAAAATTATATTTAGAAATTAATAATATATTGTTTTTTATATCTTGGTGTCGCAATCTGCATATAAAAAATACTAGTATGTAGATTGCTCCATATCGCATTCGCTTTGCTCATTTGGTCGCTTACGCGGTATTTCAAAACAATATATTATTAATTTTCTAAAATACATATAATTTAAATACGAATTGTAATTCATTCAAATTATACAAAATATACTAAAAGGCTTGACAACTTATATCCCAATAATGTATAATAATTAGCGTATATAGGATGAGAACAAACGAAATCCCGCATACAGTGTTTTAAACGCCGGAAGGAGGGGAATAAAATAATGTCAGAGATAAAAGTTAATAATGGAAATATAGAAGACGCACTAAAAAGATTTAAAAGACAATGTGCAAGAAATGGGGTTCTTCAAGAAGTTCGCAAAAGAGAACATTATGAAAAACCAAGTGTAAAGAGAAAGAAAAAATCAGAGGCAGCAAGAAAAAGAAAATTTTAATACATAAAATTCCACAAGCAATTGTGGAGTTTTTTTGTAGCAATAATGCTAAATTAAATAAAAAAACTTGAATAATTAGTTAAAAATATATTATACTATATATTAGCAAAAATGGAAAGGAATGATAAAAATGCAATATAGAGAAAAAGAGATAAAAAAAGGAATAAAATTACATGAGATACAAACTAACAAATTTAAAACAAATTTAATAGCAGTATTTTTAACTATGCCAATTACTAGAGAAAATGTAACCAAAAATGCATTAATATCTGCAGTATTAAGAAGAGGAAGCAAAAACATGCCAACACTAGCACAAATAAGTAAAGAAATGGAAGAAATGTATGGCGCAAGTTTTGATTGTGGAATAGACAAAACAGGTGATAACCATGTATTAAAATTTTATATAGAAACAATAAATGATAACTTTATTCCGCAAAAAGATGAGAATATGTTAAAAAAGGCTATAGAGAAAATATTAGAAATAATATTCAATCCATTAGTAGAAAATAATGCTTTTAAACAAGAATATATAAATCAAGAAAAAGAAAATATAAAAAGGATTATAAATGGAAAAACGGATAATAAGGCAAGATATGCATTTGATAGATGTCTTGAAGAAATGTATAAAAATAAACCTTATGGACTTTATAAATATGGATATATAGAAGATTTAGAAAAAATTACTGAAGAAAACTTATATGAATATTATAAAAAAGTAATTTCTGAATGTAAGATAGATATATTTGTTTCTGGAAATATTGATGAAGTAACTCAAACAGTAGAAGAAAATGAAAATATTCAAAAATTAC
>CAKPDZ010000032.1 GCA_934149155.1 uncultured Clostridia bacterium
ACAGAAGTCAAGCTCCAATGTGCCGAAGATACTTGTGGGTTACCCTGCTGGGAAAATAGGTTGTTGCCAGTTTTTTTATTTTTAAAAAGTATAAATTAGAGTTATATCTATATGTAATTTTAATTTATGCTTTTTTATATTGTAGAAAGTTCTACAAATAAGTTACAATTCACAGCTAAATTATATAGATTATAGAAAATTAATAATATATTGTTTTTTATACCTTGGTGTCGCAATCTCCATATTAAAAATACTAGTATGTAGATTGCTCCATATCGCATTCGCTATGCTCATTTGGTCGCTTACGCGGTATTTCAAAACAATATATTATTAATTTCTAGATATATTTTATTATAAACTGTGAATTGTAACACAAATTATGTACTGATGTTATTAATGTACGCTTTTGTTCTTCACAAAATAATAGTTTAATGCTATAATAATACAGAAGTTTAATAAATAAATTATAATATAGGAGGGGATAAAATGAGTAAAGTAACATGGAAACCGGGAACATTTTTATATCCATTGCCAGTAGTAATGGTATCATGTGGTACTATGGAAGAATCAAACATAATAACAGTTGCATGGACTGGAATAATAAATACAGATCCTGCGATGGTATATATATCAGTAAGACCAACAAGACATTCATATAATATAATAAAAGAAAGTGGAGAATTTGTTATAAACTTAACAACAAAAGACTTAACATATGCAACTGATTGGTGTGGAGTAAAGACAGGAGCCCAAGTTGATAAGTTCAAGGAAATGCATTTAACAAAGGAAAAAGCAAAATTTGTAAAATGTCCGATGATAAAAGAAAGTCCAGTATCAGTAGAATGCAAAGTAAAGGAAATAAAAGAATTAGGTAGTCATCATATGTTTGTTGCCGAAGTATTAGGAATAAATGCAGATGAAAAATATATAGATGAAAAAGGAGCATTTGATATTTCTAAATGTGATTTGATAACATATGCAAATGGAAAATATTTTTCATTAGGTAAAAAAATAGGAAAATTTGGATATTCAGTACAAAAAAATAAAAAAACAAGAAAAAAGTAGTAAAATACATTGACATATAAAGAAAAAAGTGGTAAAATATGTGAGCATGCGTAAGAGTACGTATGCTCACATCGTTTAAAAAAAGTAAGGTAAAAAGTCGGAGGTGTATTAAAATGGCAGCTAAAGGACCAAGAGAAAATATCATATTAGAATGTACAGAATGTAAAAATAGAAACTACATGACATCAAAAAATAAAAGAAACAATACAGATAGACTAGAATTAGTTAAATATTGCAAATTCTGCAAAAAACGTACAACACATAAAGAAACTAAATAGTATCAAGCTATTTTAAGGAGGAAATAAAATGGCTAAAAAAGAAAATAAAGCAAAAAAGCATTTTTTTAAAGACTTTAAAGCAGAACTAAAAAAAGTAATTTGGCCAACACCAAAACAATTAGCTAATAATACAACTGCTGTAGTAGCAATAGTATTAATAACTGCTATTATAGTATTTGCATTAGATGTAGTATTTGATTTAGGAAATAAATATGGAATAACTCATTTACAAAGTATTGTAAATGAAAAATTCAATACAACTGATAATACTACAACAGATAATACAAATAATACTGATAACGGAGAAACAAATACAAGTTCTAATACAGAAGAAACAACTTCATCAGATGAGAATAAAACATCAAATGAAGAAAACACAACTGAAGAAAATACTTCAGCAGAGACAGAACAAACTAATCCGGAACAGTAAGGGGGGCAAATAAATGTCACAAAAAGATTATGATATGTCACCAAGATGGTATGTAGTACATACATACTCAGGTTATGAAAATAAAGTAAAAACAGACCTTGAAAAAACAGTCAAAAATAGAGAATTAGAAGAATACTTTTTTGATATTGTAGTTCCAATGGAAGAACAAATAGAAATCAAAGATGGACAAAGAAAAGCAAATCTAAAAAAAGTGTTTCCAGGTTATGTATTAATAAAAATGATAGTAACAGAAGAAACATGGTATATTGTTAGAAACACTAGAGGTGTTACAGGATTTGTAGGTTCTGGAACAGATCCAATTCCATTAACAGATGAAGAAATTCGTGCAATGGGTTTTGAAGATACATCAATAACTGTAGATTATGATGTAAATGATTCAGTACAAATATTAAATGGACCATTTAAAGATTCTATAGGAACAGTTCAAGAAATAAATAAAGAAAAACACAAAGTAAAAGTTTTAATATCTATGTTTGGAAGGGAAACTCCAGTAGAATTAGAATTTTCACAAATACAAAAAGTAGATTAAAGGAGGCGAAAATTTAAGATGGCAGAAAAAGAAATCTCAAATTTAATTAAATTACAAATAGAAGCAGGAAAGGCAACTCCAGCTCCACCAGTTGGACCAGCTTTAGGTGGTAGTGGTGTAAATATCATGCAATTCGTAAAAGAATTCAATGATAGAACAGCAAACCAAGCAGGATTTATAATACCAGTTGTAATAACTGTATATAAAGATAAATCATTCTCATTTATTACAAAGGTTCCACCAGTAGCTGTATTAATCAAAAAAGCAGCTAAAATAGAAAAAGGTTCTGGTAAACCAAATAGAGATAAAGTTGCAAAAATAACAAAAGAACAAGTTAAAGCAATCGCTGAACAAAAAATGCCAGATCTAAATGCTGCATCATTAGAAACTGCTATGAGTATAGTAGCAGGAACAGCTAGATCAATGGGTGTTGTAGTTGTAGACTAGTAAATTTAATATATGTGGGAGAGCAGTACAAGCTCGTTAAAACCAAGGGAGGATTAAAATGAAAAAATCAAAAAGATATGTTGAGAGTGCAAAATTAGTTGACTCTAACAAAGATTATGAAATTAAAGAAGCATTAGATATAATAGAAAAAATGCCAAAAACAAAATTTGATCAAACAGTTGAATTACATGTTAAATTAGGTGTAGATTCAAAACATGCTGATCAACAAGTAAGAGGTACAGTAGTACTTCCAAATGGTACAGGTAAAACACAAAGAGTTTTAGTATTTGCTAAAGGACCAAAAGCAGATGAAGCTGAAAAAGCAGGAGCTGACTTTGTTGGTGCTGAAGAATTAATACCAAGAATTCAAAACGATAACTGGTTTGACTATGATGTAATCGTTGCAACACCAGATATGATGGGTGTTGTTGGTAGATTAGGTAAAGTATTAGGACCAAAAGGATTAATGCCAAACCCTAAATCAGGAACAGTTACAATGGATGTAACAAAAGCTATAAATGAGATCAAATCTGGTAAAGTTGAATACAGATTAGATAAAACTAATATTATTCACTTAGGATTTGGAAAAGTTTCATTTGGAACAGAAAAATTAGCTGAAAACTATGATGTATTAATGAATGCTATAATAAAAGCAAAACCAGCAGCAGCTAAAGGACAATACATCAAAGGTGTATCAATATCAACAACAATGGGACCTGGACTTCATATTAATCAAAAATAAATAATTATAACCAAAGACAGTAGGCAAAAAACAAGTCCTACCGAGGTATAAGAGATAAAATACAAAATCTTTATGCCTCGAAGTGTCAGGTATAAAGATTTTTATTATGTGTATTATTAGGAGGTGAAATAAATGGCAAGTGAAAAAATCATAAACCAAAAGAAAGAAGAAGTATCAAAATTAGCAGAAAAAATGAAAGAAGCTAAAATAGTACTTTTAGCAGATTACAGAGGAATTAATGTAGCTGATGTAACAGAATTAAGAGCTGAACTTAGAAAATCTAATTCTGAATACAAAGTTATAAAAAATAATATAACAAGAAGAGCATTAGCTGAAGCTGGAATTGAAGGACTAGAAGATTTATTAGAAGGTCCAACAGCAGTTGTTATGAATAATGATGACTATTTAGAAACAGCTAAAGCAATATACAATTACAGCAAAGATAATGATTTTTATAAAATCAAAGGTGGTGTAATCGAAGGTAAAGTAATGACAGCTGAAGAAATTATAACTTTAGCAAAATTACCATCAAGAGAAACATTACTATCTATGCTTGCTGGAGCATTGCTTGGAAATATTTCAAAACTTGCAGTTGCTCTTGATCAAGTTAAAGCTCAAAAAGAAAATGCATAGTAAAGCTATGATATAAATTTAAAAATAAAAATAATTAGAGTTGCGAACTTATATCGCTAAAATAATAATTAGGAGGATTTTAAAATGAATAAAGAAGAAATAATAGAAGCAGTTAAAGCAATGACTGTTGTAGAATTAGCTGATTTAGTAAAAGCTATAGAAGAAGAATTTGGAGTATCTGCAGTAGCAGCAGCTGCACCAGCAGCTGGAGGAGCAGCAGCAGCTGAAGAAAAATCATCATTTAATGTTGTATTATCAGCAGCAGGAGATCAAAAAATTAAAGTTATAACAGCTGTTAAAAATGCATTAGGATTAGGATTAAAAGAAGCTAAAGAATTAGTTGATGGAGCACCAAAAACATTAAAAGAAAATGTTTCTAAAGCAGAAGCTGAAGAATTAAAAGCTAAACTTGAAGAAGTTGGAGCTGTTATTGAATTACAATAATAGTAAATAAAAAGACACTAAACAAGGTGTCTTTTTTAACATTAATTAAATGTATGTAGAGGAGAATGCTAAGATGAAAAAATATGGAATTATTACTGCTATGCAAGAAGAAATGCAAGAAATACAGAAATTAATGAAAGAGATATCTTTTATAGAAATATATGGTTTAAATTTTATAGAAGGAAAAATTAATAATAAACAAGTAGTATTAATAGAAGCAGGAGTGGGAAAAGTAAATGCAGCCAGGACAACGCAGATTTTGATTGACAAATTTGATATTGATACTGTAATTAACGTCGGATCTGCAGGTGCATCCAATGAGGAATTAAGTATAGGAGATATAGTAATAGGAAAAAAATTAGTTCAACATGATTTCGATATAACAGCCTTTGACCATCCTAAAGGTTATATTAGCAATGTTGGCCAATATTTTAACAGTAACAAGCAATTAATAGAAAAAATTGAAAATGCAATACAAAATTTAGAAGATAGTGATTTTAAAATATTAGTTGGAACAATAGCATCTGGTGATATTTTTTGCACGGATATTAAAATGAAAGAAAAAATAAGAAATAAATTCGAAGCTGATGCAATCGAAATGGAAGGAGCTGCAATTGCTCAAGTATGTAAATTAGATAATATTCCATTTGTCGTAATTAGAGGGATATCAGATACTCCAAATGGTAATAATGAAATTACTTTTGAACAGTATTTACAAAAAGCTTCACAAAGATGTGCACAAATTATTGAAAAGTTTTTAAAAGAATAATGGAAATATGTGGGAAAAGGTTGACTTTTTTACAAAACTATGATATAATACTTTTGTATTTTATAAAAAAGAGAGGAGTAGCCTAGAAAAGGTGATAAAAATGGGAAGAATAAAAGAATTAATAAGTATATTTTTAAAACCAAATGAAACAGAAAGATCATTTAATGAACTAGCACTTGAATCAGGATTAAGTCAAGAAGAAATAAAAGAACTAAACAAGGCTATGAATGGAATAGAATGGGCAAAATTTGCTGGAGAATACGAAAAAAAGAAATCCAAAAAACAAAATAGAGATATTAAACAAATAGAACCTAATATAAAAGAAATAGGTACAAGACAAAGTAGTACTAAAACAGAACAGGAAAGATAGAGAGTTTATACTCTTTATTTTTTTTTCGATTAAATGAAAATTATAACAAAATTCTACAAAAAATCAAAAAAATTTGCAAAAACATATTTACAATTTAATTTTTTTTGTATACAATATATCGAGGTAGATTAAAACAAAAGAAGATCGAACTTAAGAAAGGGGTATATCAATGAAAATATTGATGCTAACATGGGAATATCCACCAAGAGTAGTAGGCGGAATATCAAGAGTTGTGTATGACCTATCACACAGATTAATAAAAGATGGGCATGAAGTAACTGTAGTAACATACAGAGATGGAGAAACTCCATATTTTGAGGATGACAAAGGAGTAAAAGTATACAGAGTAGACAATTATATGATAAATCCAAATAACTTTATAGATTGGATAATGCAAATGAATTTTAATATGGTAGCAAAAGCAAATCAAATCATTGCAGAACAAGGAAATTTTGATGTAATACACGCACATGATTGGTTAGTAGCATATGCTGCAAAAACATTAAAAAATTCATACAACATCCCAATAGTAGCAACAATACATGCAACAGAAGCTGGAAGAAACAGTGGAATACATGATGAGACACAAAGATATATAAACGATTCAGAATGGATGCTTACATATGAAGCAACAGAAGTAATTGTTAATAGCAATTATATGAAATGTGAAATACAAAGACTATTTGGATTACCATTTGAAAAAATCAGTGTAGTACCAAATGGAGTAAACTTAAATAAATTTTCTGGAATGGATAGAGACTATACATTTAGAAGAAGATATGCAATGGACAATGAAAAAATAATTCTATTTATGGGTAGATTAGTATATGAAAAAGGTGTTCAGAATTTAATTGCTGCAATGCCAAAAATTCTTGAAGGATATCATGATGCCAAACTTGTAATTGCAGGTAAAGGTGGAATGCTTGACGAATTAAGAGCACAAGCAGATTACTTAGGAATATCAAACAAAGTATATTTTGCAGGATACATGAACGGAAAAGATGTAGAGAGAATGTATAAAGCTGCAGATATATCAGTATTTCCAAGTACATATGAACCATTTGGAATAGTAGCATTAGAAGGAATGCTAGCAGAAAGACCAATAGTAGTATCAGACGCTGGAGGATTAGGAGAAATAGTTGAGCATAGAGAAACAGGAATGAAAACATATTGTGGAAATCCAAACTCAATAGCAGACTCAATATTAGAATTATTATATAATCCAGAATTATGTGCTAATATTGTAAAAAAAGCAAAAGCAAAAGTTAAAACTTATAATTGGGCAAAAATAGCTCAAGATACACATTTTATTTATCAAAAAGCAATATGCGAAACAATGGCTGAAAAACAAAGAAAACAATTAGAACAAGAAAAAGCACAAAAAACTAAAAAAGCAAAAGGAACAGAAAAAGAAATTACAAATCTATTAGCTTTCAGAAAACGTCAAGCATATGCATAAAAGAAAACTAAAGCTGCATAATAAATATGCAGCTATTTCAATATAAAGGAGAATTGTAATGAATGTATATGATACTGCAAATCAATTAGCAGAAGAAATTAAACAATCAGAAGAATACGTAACATACAAAATGGCAAAAGAAGCAATAAACTTAAATTTCGAATTAAAAAATAAAATAGACGAATTTGAAAAAGCAAGATATGAAGCACAAGTATCAGCTTTACAGACAGGAAAAGATGATGAAAATAAAATGAGATATGTGCAAGAATTATATGGAGAATTAATACAAAACCAAGAGGCAAGTAGATATTTTGATGCAGAAATGAAGTTTAACATATTAATTGCAGATGTAAATAAAATAATAGGAAATGCAATACAAAGTTTAATAAAATAATGAATTGATTTTGAATGTAATTAGGAACATTAAAAGTAAAAATGAAAGGAAACTAAAATGGAACTAATTATAATAATTATAGCTATAATAGCCATTATAATAATACTTTTTATGATGAAAACTAATGTGAAAGAACTAGAACAAATAGCATTAGATAAAGAACTAAATACAATATCAGAAAAATTTCCAGATAATACAGAAATTTGTAAATCAATATTAAAAAAACTAGGAAATGAAACAACTCAAATAGAAGAGGACAAAAAATCAGAAGCAACATTATATATAGCAATACAAGATAAAATATCAATAGGTAATACGCATAAAAGTTTTACAAGAATACAAACAATAGCACATGAATGTTTACATTCAATACAAGACAGGAAGATGCTAATATTTAATTTTATATATTCAAATATATATTTATTATATTTTGCAATTATATGTATATTAGTAATCCTAAAAAAAATTGATAATACTATGATGTATTCAAATATATTTTTGATATTAAGTTTTATATATTATGTTGTTAGAGTATTCTTAGAAAATGATGCAATGATAAAAGCACAATACATAGCTAGAGAATATATGCAAGAGCAAGCAGTTGCTACAGAAGAAGAGGTTGATAAAATATTTAAAGGCTTTCAAAATTTAAATAAAGGATTAATAAAAGGTACAAATTGTAATTTATTTACTGGAATAATGATAAAACTTGTGATTTTTAATGCTTTAGCATTGATTTTCTAAGAAATATGTGGTAAAATATTCAAGTGTAAACAAAACCGTTAGGAGGAATACTAAATGCAAATAATAAAGATAATATTATTAGTAGTAGATTTAATAATATGTTTAGCCTTAACAATATTGGCAATGGTACAATCTAAAGATGACGCAGGTTTATCATCAACAATAACAGGTTCATCTACAAATAACTTCTTTGAGAAGAATAAAGGTAGAACAAAAGAAGGAAAACAAAAAAGATGGACAATTATATTAGGAATAGCTTTTGTAATTGTTACAATAGCACTTTCAATAATATACATAGCATAAAAGGGCAGTTACTCCAAACTGTTCTTTTTGTGGTATATAGGAAATAAAAAAGGAGGGGATACAAATAGATAAAATAAATTTAGCAATTGAAATAATAAATCTTAAAATTGCAAAAGAAATAAAAAACAACAAAGAAAAAGATTATCAAAAATTTAAAGATAAAATAATAGAACTAGAAAAAGAAAGAGAACAAGTATATTTAAAAAATGCTGTAGTAATAGAAAAGATATTAACACAATATTTAAATGAAATGAGGATGTAGAAATGAATGGAATAGAAAAGTATGATTTAACAAAAGAAGAATTTGAAAACAGCTTAAAAATGGCAGAATTAGCATTATTGATGAGAGTAAGACCATCAGATGAACCAAAATCAATTTTTATAATATCTCAAGCAGGAGGAGGGAAAACAGGTTTAAAAACATTTGTAGAAAATGAAAATTATAAAGGACAAGAAAATATTTTTGTAGAAATAAATCCAGACGAAGTTGCAATTTACCATAAATACTATGAAAATATAATGAAGGAATATCCTAAACAATCACACACTCAAATTCAAAAATTTGTAAGACCGGCTTTAGATGATTATTTAAGAAAAAGAGCAGTTCAATTTAGAACCAACATAATACAAGAAGGAACATTTGGTAGTACTGATGGATATCTAAAAATTTTAGACTTTCAAAAAAATGGTGGAAAAGCTGCAATCGGACCACTAGAAAGTAATGGGGAACGAAAAGAAATAGATATTGATGGAGGATATAATATAGAGATAGATATATTAGCTGTTGATAGATATGAAAGTTTATTATCTTCATATGAGAGAGAACAATATTTCATAGAAACAGGGTTATCACCAAGAGCTGTTACTGCAGAAAACCATGATAGAGCATATGAAAATTTAATTAAAACTGTTCAAGAGATTGAAAATAGAAAATTATATAATAGAATGAGAGTATTTAAAAGAGGAAAAATAGAAACAGAACCAGAATTAATATATATTTCAGATGAAGGAAAATACAATAGTGTTGCAGATTGCATACAAGAAGTTAGAAATGAAGAAAGAAAAACAATAATAAAAAACAGTAAAAAATATTTAAAAAGAATTCAAAATCTAAAACAAAGAGTATTAGATAAAAATTTAATAGAAAAAATAGAAGTACTTGAAAGAGAGTTTTTAAAAGAATTAGCACAAGAAAGATAATGTTAAGAAAAGAGGAATAAAATTGATTGATTTACATGTACATACCACTTATTCAGATGGAGCAGATAGCTTAATAGAAGTATTAAAAAAAGCTGAAAAATTTGGATTAACACATATATCAATAACTGACCATGATAATTGTAAGGCATATAGAGAATTAGTGGGAATTGATATAAAAAAATATTATACAGGAAAAATAATACCTGGAATTGAAATAAAAGTAGGCTATAAAGGAAGATTAATAGAAGTATTAGGATACAAAATAGATGCAGAAAAAATGCAAAAATGGTCTGAAGAATTTTATAAAGACAAAACAAAGCCAATATTACAAAAAAAATATTTTGATATTTTATGCAATAGATGCGAAGAAATGGGACTGATATTAAGTGAAGAATCAAAGAAAAACTTTGATTCACAAAAGGAATGGGCCAATTTACATATATATCAAGAAATTATAAAACACGAAGAAAATAAAAAAATATTACCAGAAGGAGTACTAAGTTCATTCGATGATTTTTCTAAAGGATATTGTGGAAATATTAATAGCAAATTATATATAGATAAAACCAAAGACTATCCATCTCTAGAGTATGCAATAAATGTTATAAAAGAATGTGGAGGATTAGTTTTTTTACCTCATATATATATATATAAATGGGCTGAAAATAAAGAAGAATTTATACAAGAAATTCTAAGAACATACGATATTGATGGAATAGAATGTATGCATAGCGAATTTAATGATAAACAAATAAAAAGATTGTTAGAAATATGTAAAGACCAACACTATTTTAGGAGTGGTGGTAGTGACTATCATGGAAAAAATAAGATAGGAATAGAATTAGGAAAAGGAAAAGGAAATTTAAATATACCAGAAGAATTTATAGAAGAATGGGAATAATATTCTTGATATAAAAATCATGCAGGAGGAATAGATGAAAAAAGAAGAAAAAATAGGAATATATAGAAAAAATCAAAAAGGATTTGGTTTTGTAAAATTAGAAGATCAAGAAGAAGAAATATATATATCAAGAGAAAATTCATTAAATGCTTTAAATGGTGATACAGTAAGTATCCAGATAATAAATAAAGCAAATAAAGAAGAGAATAGAAAAGAAGAAGGAAAAATAGTAAAAATAATTAGACACGAAAAAGATGCTGTTGTTGGAACATTCCAAAAAAGTAGAAACTTTGGATTTGTTGTACCAGATGATAAAAACTTTGGGACAGATATCTTTATATCAAAAGCAAATTGGGGAAAGGCAAGAAACAATCATAAGGTTCTAGTAAAGATATTAGAATATCCGAAAAAAGGAAAAAACGCAGAAGGAAAAATTATAGAAGTTCTAGGTGGAGTAAACGAAGCTGGAGTTGACATGTTATCATTAATAAAACAATATGAATTACCATATAAATTTCCAGAAGAAGTTGTTGCAGAAGCCAAAGCATTTGGGACAAAAATAGATAAAGCAGATTTACCAAATAGAAAAGATTTGCGTAAAGATATAATATTTACAATAGATGGTGAAGATGCAAAAGATTTAGATGATGCAATACATGTAGAAAAATTGCCAAATGGAAACTATAGGCTAGATGTGCATATTGCAGATGTTAGTCATTATGTAAGAGAAAAAACAGAACTTGACAAAGAAGCTTATTTAAGAGGAACAAGTATTTATATGTTAGGGCGTGTAATTCCAATGTTGCCACGAGAACTATCAAATGGCATTTGTAGCTTAAATGCAGGACAAGATAGATATACATTGTCATGTTCTATGGAAATAACCCCAAAAGCCAAAATAATTTCATCTGACATATATAAAGCAGTTATAAATGTAACAGAAAGAATGTCATATACAGATGTACAGAAAATCATAGATAGATCCGATGAAAAAGTATTAAAAAAATATGAAAAATATATAAACGACTTTGATTTGATGGCAGAACTTGCAACAATTTTAAAAGAAAAAAGAAAAGAAAATGGATATTTAAATTTAGATATACCAGAAAGCAAAATAACATTAGATGAAAATGGATTTGCAATTGATGTAAGTAAATATGAAACATATTTTTCAAACGAAATAATAGAGCAATTTATGCTTGCCGCAAATGAAACTGTAGCAGAAAAATTCTATTGGTTACAAGCACCATTTATATACAGAAATCATGAGGCACCAGACTTGGATAAAGTAAAAGACTTGAATAAAGTATTATATAATTTTGGATATAAAATAAAGATTTCTAAAGAAGATATTATATATCCAAATGAATTTGCAAAAATATTAGATGATGTAAAAGGAAAAGAAGCGGAAAAGGTAGTATCGAATATTATTTTAAGAACACTTAGAGTGGCAAAATATGAAGCAGAAAATAAAGGACATTTTGGAATTGCAAGTAAATACTATTGTCACTTTACATCACCAATAAGAAGATATCCAGATCTATTTATTCACAGAATAATTTCTAAATATTTAGAAAATGATTATATGGTAAATGAATTTTGGCTAAAAAAATATGAAAAGAGAGCTGGAAAAAGAGCAGATAACTGTTCAGAAAGAGAAAGAACTGCAACAAAAGTTGAAAGAGAAGCAGAAGACATTAAAAAGTCAGAATACATGGAAAATAAAATTGGAGAAGAATATGAAGGAATTGTTTCATCTGTTACAAATTTTGGTATATTTGTTGAACTAGATAATACAATAGAAGGATTAATAAGATATGAGAATTTAGGAGATGAATATTTTATTTATAATGAAGAAAGAAGAGAAGCAATTGGAGAGCTGTCTCATAAAATTTATAAAATTGGAGATAAAGTAAAAATAAGAGTTGCGAATGCTAATAAATTACTAAGAAAGATAGATTTTGAGATTATATAAATATTAGATACAATTCACAGATAAATTATAAAAATTTTAGAAAATTAATAATATATTGTTTTTTAAATACCGCGTAAGCGACCAAATGAGCGAAGCGAATGCGATATGGAGCAATCAACATACCAGTTATTTTGATATGAGGATTGCGACACCAAGGTATTAAAAAACAATATATTATTAATTTCTAAATATATTATTTCAAAATCAGTGAATTGTATCAAATATTACAAAAAATATAAAAAATCTCTAAAAAAAGAGGGAATTATGTAAAATTCGTCGAATAATATAATTATGTATAAATATGTGTAGGAGTGGAGGAAAATGATACGTTATAGTGATGAGATAATTGAAGAAGTAAGACAAAATAATGATGTAGTAGATATCATATCACAATATGTGCATTTAACTCGAAAAGGAAGAAACTATTTTGGACTATGCCCATTTCATAGTGAAAAATCACCATCATTTTCAGTTTCACCAGACAGACAAATTTTTCATTGTTTTGGATGTGGTGTAGGAGGTAATGTCTACACATTTTTAATGAAAATAGAAGGAATAACATTTAAAGAATCACTAGAACAATTAGCAGAAAGAGCAAACATACAATTGCCAACATTAGAAAACAATGCAGATACTGCAAGAGAAGAACTAAAATCAAAAGTATATAAAGTAAACGAATTTGCAGCAGAATTTTATCATAAAAATTTATATCAACCAGTTGCAAAAATAGGACAAGAATATGTAAAAAAGAGAAGAATGAATCAAGAAACTCTTAAAGCATATAGAATAGGTTTTTCAGGAAAATTTGATGAACTATATAAAGCATTAAAAGCAGAAGGATTTGGAGAAAAAGAAATACTTGAATCAGGACTAGTCAACAAAAGAGATAATGGAACATACATAGACAGATATAGAGAAAGACTAATATTTCCAATTTGTGATGTAAGAGGAAAAGTAATTGGATTTGGCGGGAGAATATTAGATGATTCAAAAATCAAAGATCCAAAATTTCCACAACCCAAATATATCAACTCTCCAGAAAATGTTGTATATAGTAAAGGAAGACATTTATTCGGACTAAATGTAGCAAAAAAAGATGCAATTAAAAAACTATTAATAGTAGAAGGATATATGGATGTTATATCATTACATCAAAGAGGAATAACAAATGTAGTAGGAGCATTAGGAACAGCATTAACAGAACAACAAGGCTGGTTACTAAGAAAAAGCACTGAGCAAGTAATACTTGGTTTTGATGCTGATGGTGCAGGCCAAACAGCAGTTGCAAGATCTATGGAAATATTGCAAAAAATGGGATGTGATATGAGAGTATTGCAAATCGAAGGAGCAAAGGATCCAGATGAATATATTGTCAAATTTGGAGAAGGAAGATTCAAATTAGCAATGGATAATGCAATATCATTAGTTGAATTTAAGGTGAAAAATTTAAAGAAAGGTCTTAACTTAGATAATACAGGAGACAAAATAAAATTCTTAAATGAAATTGCAAAAGTTCTTTCAAAAGTAGACAACACAATGGAAAGAGAAATATACATAGAAAAAATTGCACAAGGGTATAATATATCAAAAGAAGCAATTTATGCAGAAGTAAACAAATTAATATATGCCGGCAATAAAGGAGATAAAATATTACAAAATAAAAATAGAGAAATAAAATATGTAGAAAGCAAAATTCAAGAAAATGATATAATTGATGAGGATTTAGAAAGAAGAGAAAATACAATAATAGCAATACTATTGGAAAATAATAAAGATGCTTTTGAAAAAATAAAACAACAAATAAAACCAGAAGACTTCAAAAGTGAAATCAATAAAGAAATTGCAAGAAAGCTATATGAAGAACTAGAAAAAGAAGAATGTAATATAAATAAACTTATAGACACATTTGATGAAAATATACAAAGTCATATAACAATGTTAATGGCAACAGACTTTGAAATAGAAGATATTGATAAAGCTGTTGAAGATATATTAATAAAATATGAAAGAGAAAGACTAGATAATAGAAAAAAAGAAGTTTTAAAACAATTAGAGACAGAAAGTGATGCAGAAAAAAAGATGCAATTAGGAAAAGAACTAAGTAATATAATAATTGCATTGTCAAAAATTAGGTAGGGGGAATTTTTCGTGGGAAAAAAGAAAGATGAAAACCAAATACAATTAGATATGGGGAATACTGTAGAAAAAGAAAAAACAAAACTAGAAAAAAAAGAAAAGTTAATAGAAGAAATAAAAAAGGAAAAGAAAAATAAAAAAGAAGATAATACTTCAAAAAATGAAAATGGAGAAGAATTAACAGAGGCAGAAAAAGTTCATAACATAGTAAAAAAAGCCAAAGCAAATGGAAAAATAACATATGGAGAATTAGCAAAAGAACTAGAAGATACAAATCCAGAACAAATTGACAAAGTATTTGATGCATTTGAAGAAATGGGAGTATCACTTTTAAATGACGACTTTGAAGAAGAACCAGATGTAGAAGATTTAAAAGAAGTAGAAGAATTGAAATTAGATGAGATTACAGATACAAGTTTTGAAGGAATAAGTGTTGATGACCCAGTTAGAATGTATTTAAGAGAAATAGGAAAAATACAATTGCTTTCATATGACAAAGAACTTGAGTTAGCAAAAAGAATATTAGACAATGATGAAGAGGCAAAACAAGAATTAGCAGAGGCAAACTTAAGATTAGTTGTAAGTATTGCTAAAAAATATGTAGGAAGAGGAATGTTATTCTTAGACTTAATACAAGAAGGAAATATGGGATTAATCAAAGCTGTAGAAAAATTTGACTATACAAAAGGATTTAAATTTAGTACTTATGCAACATGGTGGATAAGACAAGCAATAACA
>CAKPDZ010000033.1 GCA_934149155.1 uncultured Clostridia bacterium
TAGGGGTATAGTGTCAATGGTAGCACATCGGTCTCCAAAACCGCCTGTGTGGGTTCGAATCCTACTACCCCTGCCAATATAATTGATTTAGGGGCCTAAAAACAGATTTTATATCTGTTTTTTGTGTTAAAATCCAAAAACAGAGAAGTTTAGTTTTTAAATAACTAGACTTCTTTTTGCGTGTATGTCATATTTTATTAATGTGGAATTTTTAAACAATATATTAAATAAAGAAGGGCAGGGAAGCAAATGAACAAATTAATAACAAGAATAATTATATTTGTAGTAATAATATGCTTTTTATTTATACCAACAATGTCAGCAGATACTGAGTTAAAGCCAGTAGAAAAAGGTGAAAAAATTTTTTATGGAAATTTAAGCTTTGCTTGGCCAATACCAGGTTATACGGCAATATCATCACCATTCGGGAAAAGAACTGCGCCAACTTCTGGTGCTTCAACATTTCATAAGGGAACAGATATACCTGCACCAGAAGGAACAAAACTAATTGCAACCTGTAATGGAGAAATTACATTCATTGGATTTTTAGGTGGAGGAGGTTATACTATAACAATCACAAATGCAGAGGGCTTAAAAATTTCATATTGTCATGTTTCACCAAATTATATTGTGGAGGTTGGACAAGTAGTAGAACAAGGAGAAATAATAGGAAATGTTGGACCTAAATATGTATATGGAGTTGTTGGAAATAATTATAAAGATGCATCTGGGAATCCTACAAATGGTGCAACTACTGGCTGCCATTTACATATAGGTTTCAGAGCAAATGGGGAATATGTGAATCCAATGGATTTCTTAAAATAGTCTATTAACTAGATTCAGAATAGAACAATTATAGTTTACATATATGGAAAATTATGCTATGATATAGCACGAGGAGATGAGAAAATGGCATTTGACGGAATTGTAACAAAAGCGATAGTTACAGAATTACAAGAGTTAATAGGAAGTAAAATAGATAAAATACATGAACCAGACAAAAATACAATAGTGTTAGGATTGTACTTGAATGGTAAAAATTATGCATTAAATATTTGTATAGACTCACATAATTGTAGAATTAATTTAACAACACATCAAAAGGAAAATCCGTTAGTAGCACCTAATTTTTGTATGTTATTAAGAAAGCACTTATTAGGTGGAAGAATTTCAAATATTTCCATGTTAGGATTAGAGAGGCTAGTAAAAATAGATATAGAAACAATAAACGAATTTAACGAAATAGAAGTAAAAACATTAATAGCAGAACTTATGGGAAAACATAGTAACATCATACTAGTTAATCAAAAAGGAAAAATAATAGATTCTATGAGGCGTATAGATTCAAAAAATTCATACAGAGAAATATTACCATCAAGAATATATATTTTACCAAAATCAGAAAAAGCAGACTTTATGAAAATAAAAGATTTTAATGAATTTGAGGAAAAATTGCATAGCCTTGATGATGATAATAGTTCTGAGGATAGATGGGCTGAAGATGTAGGTAAAGTCATTGCAAATACATTTACAGGAATTAGTTATACATTTGCAAAATCAGCAGTGAAAGATAGAAAATTGGAACAAACATATCAATATATTTGCCAAATAATAAAAGGAAAAGAAAAATTAGAATTCGAGCTTATATATAAAGGGGATAAAGCTTTGGATTATGTTTTAAAATTTGCAGAAGCTGGTGTTGAGGTAGATAGATGGTCATTTTGCTTAAACAGTTTCATAGATGATTTTTATTTCGAGAGGGAGACAACAGAAAGCTTAAAAAATTACAGAAACACCATATTAAGAATGATTTTAGAAACATTAAAAAAATATAATAAACGATTAGAAAATATTAATGTAAAGCTTAAAGAATGTGATGATATGGATAAATATAGACTATATGGAGAATTAATAACTGCTAATTTATATAGATTGTCTAATAAGCATTTAGAAAGTATAGAAGTAGAAAATTATTATGAAAATAATAAGAAAATAAATATTCCTATGGATGTAAAATATACACCGAACATAAATGCAAAAAGATATTTCAAAAAATATTCTAAATTAAAAAATGCATTCGAAATTGTAACTAAGCAAAAAGTTGAAACAGAAAAAGAGCTAAATTATATAGAAAGTATAGTATATGAATTAGAGAATAGTTCATGCATAGAAGATGTTCAAGATATATTCGAAGAAATAAGTGAAAATGTTGTATTTAAAGAAAGGTTAAAGAAAAAAGAGAAGAAAAAGAAAGTAAGCAAAAAGAAAAAACAAACGAATTTTGCTCCAATTGAATATGAAGTTGAAGGGTATAAAATTTATGTTGGGCGAAATAATAAAGAAAATGATTGGCTAACATTATCATTTGCAAATAAAACAGATATATGGTTTCATACAAAGGATATACATGGAAGTCATGTGATTTTAAAAGCAGATGGAAATGTTTCAGATGAAGTTTTAGTTAAATGTGCAGAAATTGCAGCAAAACATAGTAAGGCAAGAGATTCATCAAATGTTCCAGTAGATTATTGCAAAGTGCAATATGTAAAAAAACCAAATGGAGCAAAACCAGGAATGGTAATTTTTACAAATAACAAAACATTAAATGTAAAGCCACAAAAATAAAAAATCTATGCAAATTTATTGACAAATAAAAAACAAAGGAATATAATATGTGCAACAAAATAATTACGAAGAGAAAGAAAAATTATGTAGGCATACTAGTAGAGAGCTGATGATGGTGGAATATCAGTAGTAAAGACACATAAGGGGAACTTTTGAGTAATATAAATTAAGGTGCTCGAAATGATTTATTATAAAATTCGAGAAATAGGGTGGAACCGCGGAAAGATACACTTTCGTCCCTAGCAATATATTGTTATTGCTAGGAACGAAGGTTTTTTTGATTAAAACATTGTAAAAAAGCAGATTTAGTTTCTAGTATGTAAACAAAGTATAAATATATAAGGAGGAATTAATTATGGTAAAATCAATGGACACAATTGTTAATTTATGCAAAGCAAGGGGATATATCTATCCTGGATCAGAAATTTATGGAGGTCTTGCAAATACTTGGGATTATGGACCTTTAGGAGTAGAATTAAAAAATAATGTAAAAAATTTATGGAGAAAAAAATTCATTCAAGAAAACAAATATAATGTAGGCTTAGATGCAGCAATATTAATGAATCCACAAACTTGGGTAGCATCAGGACATGTTGGAGGATTTTCAGATCCATTAATAGATTGTAGAGAATGTAAAACAAGACATAGAGCAGATAAACTAATTGAGGAATGGGCACATGAAAAAGGAAAAGATATGATTGCTGATGGTATGTCAGACGAAGAATTAGTTAAATTTATAGATGACAACAATATTCCTTGTCCTGACTGTGGAAAGCACAACTTCACCTCAATACGTAAATTCAACTTAATGTTTAAAACATTCCAAGGAGTTACAGAAGATGCAAAAGCAGAAATTTATTTAAGACCAGAAACAGCACAAGGAATATTTGTAAACTTCAAAAATGTAATGAGAACAACAAGAAGAAAAATACCAATGGGAATTGCACAAATAGGAAAAGCATTCAGAAATGAAATAACACCAGGAAACTTCACATTCAGAACAAGAGAATTTGAACAAATGGAGCTAGAATTTTTCTGCAAACCAGGAACAGATTTAGAATGGCATGCATATTGGAAAAAATTCTGTGAAGAATGGTTATTAGGATTAGGAATGAAAAAAGAAAATATCCGTTTAAGAGATCATAGCAAAGCAGAATTGTCACATTATAGTAATGCAACAACAGATATAGAATTTGCATTTCCATTTGGATGGGGAGAATTATGGGGAATCGCAGACAGAACAGACTTTGACTTAAAGAGTCATATGAATATGTCAAAAGAAGACTTCACATATACAGATGTAGAAACAGGAGAAAAATATATTCCATATTGTATAGAACCATCATTAGGAGCAGACAGAGTAGCATTAGCCTTTTTATGCAATGCATATGATGAAGAAGAAATTGGAGAAGGAGATACAAGAACAGTATTACACTTACATCCAGCACTAGCACCATTCAAAGTTGCAGTATTACCATTATCAAAGAAATTATCAGAAAAAGCAGAAGAAGTTTATACACAATTATCAAAGAAATTTATGTGTGATTATGATGAAGCAGGATCAATAGGAAAACGTTATAGAAGAGAAGACGAAATAGGAACACCATATTGTGTAACAGTAGACTTTGATACATTAGAAGATAATACAGTAACAGTTAGAGATAGAGACACAATGGAACAAGTAAGAGTAAAAATAGATGAGCTTGATACTTGGATTAGTAACAAAATCGAATTTTAATGCAGATTTTGCACATTTAGGACCGGTTCTCTGCCGTGCACATTTGGGAACGGTTCTCTGCTGTGCATTTTTACGAAAGGAAAAGAAAAATGGAGAATAAAAGAGTAATTATATCAATAATAGTAGTATTAATACTAATAATAGGAATAATAAGTGGAACATATTTATTTAGTGGATTTAGCAAGAATCAAGCAAAAATATTAACAGAAGAAACAAACAAAATTTTACAAGCCGACATTGCAACTGAAAATATAGATTTTAACATAAAGACATCTAAAAATTATGCAGTAGTTGAAAAAGCTGTTAAAGAATATGTATCAGAGCTTAAGAATATATATGTAGAAATAAATGAAATGAATACAGGAATAAATCCTAATAATATTTTTACTGCACAAAATATAGAAGATAAGGATTTAAGTGAAGTTGATGATATAATTAATGAATATAAAGAAAAAAGCCAAAATGCTATAACAGAATTGGAGAATTTGTTAACAGAAGAAAAAATAGCAGAAAATATTAATAGTAGAGAAATATCAACAAGAAAAGATTATTATATAGAATTATATAATTCTATTATGCTTAGTGATGCTATGAAAAAACAATATAATTCATTAGAAGAAAAAATTAAAGACGAAAAGAGTAAGTTAACAGAGAAAGTGAATCAAATAGATAAAATAGCAGAGTTTTTAAAGAAAAATTCTGATGCTTGGACAATTAAAGATGATAAAATTCAGTTTACCAATTTGAATAGAATGACAGAATATTATGGTCTTTTAAATAAGTTGACAGACTAATGAATTGGGTAACCCCAATAACTTAGAAAGGTATACCAATATAGATACAAAGATAGAAAGGATTGTGAAAATAGATGAGAAAGTACTTTGGAACAGATGGTATTCGTAGAATTGCAAATACAGAGTTATCACCTGAATTAGTATATAAAGTTGCAAAGGCAGGGGCATATGTTTTATCAAAACATACTAATAAGGCTCCAACAATATTAATAGGAAGAGATACACGTCTTTCTGGAACACTAATTGAAAGTGCCATGGTTGCAGGATTTTTAAGCTATGGTGCGAATGTAAAATTGCTAGAAGTTATTCCAACTCCAGGAGTTGCCTATTTAACAAGAAAACTTCAAGCTGATGCAAGTGTTGTAATTTCTGCATCACATAATACATTTGAGTTTAATGGAATAAAATATTTTAGTAATAAAGGGATGAAAATTCCAGATAGTATTGAAGAAGAAATTGAAGATGTTATGGATTCAGGAAAACTTGATGAATTAACAGCAGTAAGCGAAAAAATAGGTGTTTCTGAAATAAGAACAGATTTATTAGAAGAATACGTATATTTCTTTAGAAAAAACTTTGATGATAGTATTGCCAAACTTAATAGGTCTGATTTTAAAGTGGTTATAGATACTGCCAATGGTGCAACATACAAAGTTGCCGAAAAAGTATTTTCAGTTCTTGGAATAAATCATGTAATTATTAATAACAATCCAAATGGAATTAATATCAATGATGGATGTGGTTCAACTCATTTAGAAATGTTAAAAGATTATGTTGTAAAAAATAAAATGAGCCTTGGCATTGCTTATGATGGTGATGGTGACAGATGTCTTGCTGTTGATGAAAATGGTGAAGAAATTGATGGAGATAAATTATTAGCTATAATTTCTAATTATTTAAAAAAACAAGGAAAACTTTCTAAAGATACTATTGTTGCTACGGTTATGAGTAATTTGGGATTGAACAAATATGCAGAAAAAGAGAATCTAAATTTTGTTCAAACTAAGGTTGGAGATAGATATGTTTTGGAAGAAATGTTAAAAAATGGCTATAATCTTGGAGGAGAACAATCAGGTCATGTGATTTTATTGGATTATAATCCTACAGGTGATGGGATTTTAACATCATTAATGTTGATTCAAGCAATATTAGAGAGTGGTAAAAAAGCTTCTGAATTAGGAAATATGGTTCAAAAGTATCCTCAAGTTTTAATTAATGCTAAAGTAGATTCTGATAAAAAATACGGATACAAAGATGACGCAGAAATTAAAAATGCAATTGAAGAACTAGAAAAAGAATTTGCAGGAAATGGTAGAGTGTTGATTAGACCATCTGGAACAGAGCCTCTTGTAAGAGTCATGATTGAAGGAAAAGATAGAATTATGATTGAGCAAAAAGCAAGAAAAATAGCAGATTTGATTGAGTCAAAATGCAAATAATAAAACATATTTTGGTTGACAGAAAATAGTAATCGAGGTATAATAATATTAATTTATTGTTTTTTTGATAAAGAACAATTTCTTTATTAGGGCAATTAACAATATTCTACTTTTTAATATATAAAACCCAAATCAAGGAGGAAGAGACAATGAAAACAGATGATAACAATAGAGTTGAATTAATGGGAAAAATCACAGAAGACTTTGTTTTTCTCTATAAAAGAGAAGGAAATCGGTACTATAAATCACATATTCAAATAGAAAAGAAGAAAGGTACAAGAGACATAATACCAATCGTAGTACCAGAAGAGCTATTTGAGAAAAATAGTATAAAAAAAGCTAGTAAAGGAAAATACGTCAAGTGCTCAGGACAATTTAAATCACACAATATATACACTTACAAAGAAGATACTAAACCAAACGACATCAATAATAAAAGTGTTAACGAAAAAGAAAAAACAAATAATGTAAAAGATTTTCAACTTTGGTTATATGTGTTCATTACTGAAATTCATATATTAGAAAAAGAAGAAGGTCAAAATGATATTTGGTTAGAGGGAGTACTTTGTAAAAATCCAATATGTAAAAATGTTAAAGGGTCAAAAACATGTAACTTAGTGTATATATTGCTTAAAGTGAAAAACGAAAATGAGCATGCAGATTATATACCATGTGTTGCATGGTATCAGGATGCTAGATTTTTATCACATTTAAAAGCTTACGACGACATAAAGTTAAGGTGCCGAGGTAGAATCCAAAGCAAACAATTCTTTAGAAAAGAAGATAATGATTGGATAACTTTGTGCGAAGTTTCGTTACGCAAGGTGCGTTGTGCTGAACGAGAAGATGAGGAATAAGAATAAAGTAGAAGATTGGGAGGAACATGTAAAAGTGTTCCTTTTATATTGCTTTTTTTTATAAAAGATGTTACAATACCGACAGAAAGAAGGATGATTATGGGATTTTTTGATAAATTAAAAAATGGATTAAACAAAACAAAAGAATCAATAAATGAAAAAATCAATGATGTATTTAGTAATTTTAGAAAAGTAGACGAGGGCTTTCTAGAAGAACTTGAAGAAGCATTAATCATGTCAGATATAGGAATAGAGACATCAACAAAAATAATTTCAAACTTAAGAGAAAGAATGAAAAAAGAAAAAATCGAAGATGAAGAACAAGTAAAAGAAGCATTAAGAGAAGAAATTGCACGAATTTTAGAAATTTCAGACAACTCATTAAAGCTTGAAACAAAACCATCAGTAATTTTAGTAATAGGAGTAAATGGAGTAGGAAAAACAACATCAATAGGAAAAATGGCAGCAAGACTATCAAGAGATGGTAAAAAAGTAGTAGTTGCTGCAGCAGACACATTCAGAGCAGCAGCAGTAGAACAATTAGAAATTTGGGCAAAAAGAGCAGGAGCAGAAATAGTAAAAAGAGAAGAGGGAATAGACCCTGCATCAGTAGTATATGATGCGATTGCCAAGACTAGAGAAATTGGTGCAGACATATTAATATGTGACACAGCAGGAAGACTACACAACAAAAAATACTTAATGGATGAGCTAAATAAAATTCAAAAAGTAATAAACAAAGAAATGCCAGATGCATCAAAAGAAGTATTATTAGTAATAGATGCAGGAACAGGACAAAATGCAATATCACAAGTAAAAGCATTTAAAGAACAAGCTGATATTACAGGAATAGTATTAACAAAGTTAGATGGAACTGCAAAAGGTGGAGCTGTGATTGGAATAGTAGAAGAAAACCAAATTCCAGTTAAATTTATTGGAGTGGGGGAACAAATAGATGATATGGAAATCTTTAACTCAGAAGATTTTGCAAAGGCAATAATTTAAAAAAATTGCGCATTTGGGACCGGTTCTGTTTTGCTCACTGCGCATTTGGGACCGGTTCTGTTTTGTGCACAAGACTGGGTACAAAATGTTCCAACAATAAAAAAGGAGAAATTATGGATACAAACAAATTTAGAATTAGTAAAAAAATGAGAGCAATAATTGTAATAGCATTTATTGCAATATATGTATTAGGTACATATGTGTCTCTAAGAGGTCAATATTTGGAGTATGTTGAACTTGGTGAGCAATATGTTCAAAAATTTATTACTGATATAAAATATAAATATTCTATTATGGGAATAAGTTTTGTTTTATTAAGTATAATATTTTATTTTACAAATAGAGGAATTAAAAAGGGGCTTAAACCATTTTTCGAACAAGAGAAAAGAGAAGTACCCAAACTTCCTAATAAGTCTATAACGCTTATAGTGGCAGCTATTGCTAGTGTTATTATTTCTAATCATTTATTAGATAAGGTTTTGCTTTTTGTTAGTAATGCTTCTTTTGGCAAAAGTGATATAGTTTTTAATTTAGATATTTCTTATTATATGTTTATTAAGCCATTAGTTGAAACTTTAATAAATTATTTTGTTACTTTGATGATTGCTGTAAGTGCTTATATGGCTGGATATTATATAATTGTTTTTAATTTATATTTTAAAGCTGTTGACAGAGAACTTTTACAGAAAAGCAAGCTTATCCAAAAACTTTTAAGAAATGCTATTATTTTAGCTATTGGTGTTGGGGTTCAAACTGCTTTGAATACGCAAAATATTGTTACTGGTAAGTTCTTAACTTTAAGCAATGAAACTGAATTGACTGGTGCTGGAATTGTAGAATCAACTATTCAATTATATGGTTATTTGATATTGGCTGTAATTATTGTGCTTTCTGTGATAATGGCAGTTAAATATTTTGTGCAAAAGCAAAATAAGAAAATTGTTTATCCGGTTGTGGCAATTCCTATTTATTTAGTGGCTTTATTTTTAGTAATGGTTGGGTATGATTTGATATTTGTTAGATCAAATGAATTCGACAAAGAGAGAAAATTCATTTCTGAAAATATTAAGTCTACTCAAGAGGCTTATAATATAAATTCAGAAGAGACTAGTATTGATTATACTGGTACAATTAAAGAAAATGAAGTTGAGGAAAATGCTGATGTTATTGACAATATAACAATTGTAAATAAAGATTTAGTTCAAAAAAGCTTGAAAGATACTCAAACAGAAACAGGGTATTATACTTATAATAATATATCTTTGGCTCAATATGAAATTGATGGTAAAAAACAATTGGTATATGTTGCACCAAGAGAAGCGGAAAATAATTCAATATCATATAATAACAAAACATATGAGTATACACATGGAATGGGACAAATCATAGCTTCTGCAACATCTGTTACAGAAGATGGAAATGTTGAATATTTACAAAAAGATATTAGTGGTGCAGATAATTTGCATCCGATAACTCAACCAAGAATTTATTATGGTGTTGAGACAAATAGTGTTGCAGTAACAAATACTAAAAATAAATCAGAGTATGATTACACAGATAATAGTGGTGTAGAACATGTAAATAATTATGATGGAAATTCTGGTATTCAAGTAGGATTTTGGGATAGATTGATTTTGGCTGTAAAAAATAGAGATATCAGACTTGCAATGTCAACATCAGTTAATAGTGAAAGTAAAATTTTGACTAATAGAAATATAATAAAAAGGGCTAAAGCTGTATTGCCTAATTTAATATATGATAAAAATCCTTATACTGTAGTGGATGATGGTAAAATATATTGGGTATTAGATGGTTATACTGTATCTGATAAGTATCCATATTCAACATATACAGAAATTCAATATGATGGATCAAAACGTGATATTAATTATATAAGAAATTCTGTAAAAGTTATTATAAATGCATATGATGGAGAAATGACATTTTATATAACTGATAGAAATGATCCTGTAATAATGGCATATTTAAAATTATACCCAACAGTATTTGCTGATTATACAGGAAAAGAAATTCCAGAGGGAATAAAATCACAGTTAAAATATCCTAAGTTTTTATATGATGTTCAATCAGAAATGCTTATGGTATATCATAATGTAAAAGAAGATGTATTATATAGAAATAGCGATATTTGGGCATTACCTAAATATGGAACTGCTACTTCAAAAACTAAAACAGCTACATTGAATCCATATTACACTATGGTTAAAAATGAAAATAGTGATAAGGCTGAATTTGGATTAGTACAGATGTATACACAAAATGAGAAGTCAAATATTATTTCTTATCTTGTAGGTACTTGTGATGGAACAGATTGTAAGTTGAAAATTTATAAATACCCATCAGATAGCAATATCTTAGGCCCAACTCAATTAGATAATCAAATTGAACAAGATGAATCTATTTCTTCAGAGTTAGAATCGATAAATGTTACTGGAAGTAAGATTTCTAAAGATATGAAAATAATACCTATAGATAATACTGTTTTGTATGTAGAAACAATTTATCAAACAATGGCAAATGAGCCAAATCAACCAACAACTTTGAAAAAGGTTATTGTTGCTTCTGGAACTAAAGTGGCAATTGGAGATACTTTGAGTGAGGCACTTTCAAATTTATTATCACAGTCAGCAGTTAGTATTAATGTAAATAATACTGAAGATGTTGATGGTATGATTCAAGCAATTATTGATGCTAATAAAAATTTGACTGAGTCTAATGATAGAAATGATTGGGAGATGATGGGGTCTGATTTAAAACGACTTCAAGATTTGATTGAGTCTTTAGATAAGATGGTAAAGGAACAGAATAAATAGATTTATTAAAAAAAGAGTGGTTACAAAATCACTCTTTTTTTAATGTAAAACCCTTGTAAAAATAATATAATTAGTGTAAAATAAAGTCAAAATGTAAATAATAAAAAGAAGCAAAAAGAAATGAGGTAAAACAAATGAGATTTGTAACAGATGAGAAAAGTAAAAAAGAATATAAAGAATTTTTAGAAAGCCATGAAAGGTGCAATTTTCAACAATCACCAGAATGGGCAAAAGTAAAATCAAACTGGACAAATGAAGTTGTATTAGCAGAAGATGACAATGAAAAAATAATAGGAGCAGTAAGTGTATTAATAAGAAAAATACCAATCTTCGGAAATATTATGTATTCATCAAGAGGACCTATATGTGATATACATGATATAGCAGTAATGAAGCAATTAACAGATGGAATTAAAGAATTAGCTAAAAAATACAATGCAATAGTATATAAAGCAGAACCAGATATATTAAGTAGTGATGAAGAATTTAGAAAAGTAGTAACAAACTTAGGGTATAGAATAAAAGATGATGCCAAAAACTTTAGAGAAGAAATTCAACCAAGATATGTATTCAGATTAGATATAAAAGACAAAACTGAAGACGAAATATTTAAAGGATTTCATTCAAAAACAAGATATAATGTACGTTTAGCAACAAGAAAAGGTGTTGTTGTAAAAGAAGGAACAAGAGAAGATTTAAAAGATTTCCATAAAATAATGGTAGAAACAGGAGCAAGAGATGGATTTATAATAAGACCATTATCTTATTTTGAAAAAATGTATGATGAATTAGGACCAAATCATATGAAATTATTAATGGCATATTATGAGGACAAGCCAATATCAGGAGTAATTCCTATTTTTTATGGAAATAAAACATGGTATTTATATGGAGCAAGTAGCAATGAACATAGAAATTTAATGCCAAACTATTTATTGCAATGGGAAATGATAAAAATGGCAATAGCAAGAAAAGATGATGTATATGACTTTAGAGGAGTTTCGGGAGTAGTTGACGAAAATCATCCTCAATATGGATTATATAGATTTAAAAAAGGCTTTGGAGCAACATTTACAGAATTTATAGGAGAAGTATATATTCCATTTAAGCCATTAACATATTCAATATATAAATTCTCAGAAAAGACATTTAGAAATTTAAGGGGACTTAAGACTAAATTTAAAAAGTAAAAAGGAATGAGATAAAGAATGAAAGCACTAGTAGTAGAAAAAGAAAATTTAAAACACAATTTAAAAATTGTAACAGATTTAATAAACAAAGATGAAAAAAAGCCTAAATTAATAGCTGTTGTAAAAGGAAATGGATATGGATTAGGATTAGTAGAATATACAAAATTTTTAATTGATAATGGAGTAGATTTCTTTGCTGTTGCAACAGTAGAAGAAGCAATAAGATTAAAAGAAGCTGGAATAGAGAAAGATATTTTGATGATGTCTTCAACAGCAATAAAAGAAGATATAGAAATTTTAATAAAAAACAATATAATATTAACAGTTGGTTCAAAAGAAGCTGGAGATGCAATAGAAGAGGTAACACAAAAACTACAGGCAAATGCTAGAGTTCACTTAAAAATAGACACAGGTTTTGGTAGATATGGATTTATATATAGCCAAAAGGAAGAAATGATAAGAACAATTAAAATGTGGAAAAATATAAATATAGAAGGTGCTTTTTCACATTTTTCAATTGCATTTTTTGGGGATGGAAAAGAATCAAAAGAGCAATATGACAGATTTATGCAATGTATAAAAGAACTAAAAAATAATGGAATAAAAGCAGAAATGCTACATATGTGTAACTCATCAGCATTTCTACGTTTTCCAGAAATGCATTTAAATGCAGTAAGAGTAGGTTCTGCTTTACTTGGAAGATTGTCAATACCAAATACTTGGGGATTCAAAAAAGTAGGATATTTAAAATCAAATGTAGCAGAAATAAAAACTATTCCAACTGGTTATAATATAGGATATTCAAACTCATATACAACTAAAAAAGAAACAAAGATTGCAATAATTCCATGTGGATATGCTGATGGATTTAATGTGGTTGTTGATAGAGATATGTTTAGACCGATTGATAAATTAAGATATATTGTTAGAGATACCAAAGATGCATTCAAAAACAAAAAAATATATGTAACAATAAACGGGAAAAAGTGTGAAGTTTTAGGACGTTTAGGAATGTTTCATGTAAGTGTTGATATAACAGGACAAGATATAAAAATTGGTGATGATGTACAATTTAATGTAAGTCCAATGTTTGTGGATAGTAGTTTAATCAGAGTGTATGAATAAAAGGGAAAATTTGAAAGGAATGATAAAAAAATAATGGAAGAAAAGAATACAAAGAAAAATATCAGCTTTCCTAAAAAAGTGTGGTATTCGATAACAAAGTTTGAACAATATCCTACAATGGCAACAGAAGGAAGTTGGAGTGCAATTAAATATTTGATTTTTATAGTATCTGTAGTTGCAATATTTTCTATGCTGGGTTCATTAATGAAATTAAATAAATCAGTATGGGATATTTCAGAATATATAGATAAAAATATACCGGACTTTACATTTGCAGATGGAAAAATAGACATGGGAATTGAAGAGCCTATTGTAATAAATGATTTTCAATCTAATAGTATAGATAAGATTATAATAAATCCACTTGCAGAGACAAATGAAAGTAAAGAAGAATCAGAAAATAAAGAAATGGTGCCAGGAATAAATATATTTTTCTTTAAAGACCAGGTTGTGTTGAAAAACAAAATTGATGATGAAAATGTACAGTCACAAGAATATACATACAATGATTTTATAGCTAATTACACAAAGGAAAATATAACAAATTTAAAAAAAGCAGATTTAGTAACTTATATGAGAAGTAATCAAATAATGCCATTTTATGCAAGATATTCTTTAAGTGCATTTATAGGTATTCTTATTACTGGATTAGTATATGCATTGTTAGATGTGTTGCAAGTTGCAATATTAGGTTGGATAACAGCAATTATGGCAAAAATCAAAATGAAATTTGTTGCTATCTATAATATGGCAGTATATTCATTTACATTACCAATGATACTAGAAATTATTTATATAATAATTAATTATTTTACAGATTTTAAAATAAAATATTTCCAAGTTGCATATACAACAATAGCATTTATATATTTAGCAGCAGCAATTTTTATATTAAAAGATGATTTTATCAAAAAAATGCAAGAAGTATTGAGAATAAAGCAAGAACAAAAAAATGTAAGAGAAGAAATAAAACAGCAAGAAGAGGAAAATGGCGAATCTGAAGATGGCAAAGATGAAGATGAACAAAAGAAAAAAGAAAATGACGAAGATGATAATAATGATGATGAGCCACAAGGTTCTGAAGCTTAGAAATTAATTAGTGCAGTAATACAGAAAAGAGGTTAGATAATGGATAAAGATAAATCAAACAAAATGTTAAAAACATTATTAAATATAATAGCAACTATAATAGCTTTAGCAATATTAGTTGTTGCATCATATTTTCTATATAAAAATATAAAGGAAAACAATTCAGAAGATACAAAACTTGCATACACAGATTTAGTAAAAGAAATACAAGCAGGAAATGTAGAAAAAATAGAGATGACAACAGGTAGTCCTTCATTAAAAGTAAAAATGAAAGATGTGGAAAAAGAGAAGACAACAATAATACCAAGTGTACAAGTATTTTCAGAATTAGTACAACAAAAAGTATTAGAAGATAATAATATACAATTAGAAACAAAAACTCCAAGTATATTATCACAAATACCATCATACTTTTTCTCAATATTACCAACAATTATAATGGTTGCACTATTTATAATGATATTTAAAATGCAAGGACTAGGAGACAAAGGACAAGTATATGATGATACAGAAAGAAAAACAAAAATTACATTTGATGATATAGCTGGACTAGATGAAGAAAAAGAAGAATTAAAAGAAATTGTAGAATTCTTGAAGAGACCAAAAAAATTCACAGAGATGGGAGCTAAAATTCCAAAAGGAGTTTTATTATATGGTAAACCAGGAACAGGAAAAACATTAATAGCAAAAGCAATTGCAGGAGAAGCAGATGTACCATTTATTTCAATGAGTGGTTCAGAATTTATAGAAATGTTTGC
>CAKPDZ010000034.1 GCA_934149155.1 uncultured Clostridia bacterium
ACGTTTTTTAATGTATTTTCTAAATTTTCATCTGTTTTATATTTTACTAATATATAATTTTGAGTATGTCCTCTAAAATATGTTATTCCATCCTCTTCTTCTCTATCTTCAAATAAAACTTCTACTTCTTTTCCAACAAGCTGTTGATTATACATTTTTTGATTTTCATTTGATAATTCTATCAATTTCTTACTTCTTGCTTCTTTTATATTTCCGTCTATTTGGTTTGGCATAACAGCTGCTCTTGTTCCTTTTCTTGGCGAATATTGAAATACATGCATTTTATATAATTTCACTTCTTTTAAAAATTGATATGTAGTTTCAAATTCTTCCTCTGTTTCTCCTGGAAATCCAACTATTATGTCTGTTGTTAACATTACATCATCATAATATCTTCTTAATCTTTCTATTATTTCCTTAACTTCATCTGTTGTGTATTTTCTGTTCATTCTTTTTAATGTTTCATCACATCCACTTTGTAATGATAAATGAAAATGATGACACATTTTTTCTAATTTTGATAGTCTTTGCATAAATTCTTCTGTTATAATTTTAGGTTCTAATGATCCTAATCTAATTCTTTTTATTCCTTCTATTTCATTTATTTTTTCTAATAATTCTATTAGTCCATTTTCATTTCCAAAGTCTCTTCCATATGATGCAACATGAATTCCTGTTATTACAACTTCTTTTATTCCATTTTGTGCAATTTGTGTAATTTCTTTTATTATACTTTCTGCATTTCTACTTCTAACTCTTCCTCTTGCATATGGAATGATACAATATGAACAAAATTGATTACATCCATCTTGGACTTTTATAAATGCTCTTGTTTTTTCTGTATATGTAATTTGTCCCATATCTTCAAATTCTTTTTTGTTTGCTATATCTTCTATTTCTATTAATTTATTTTCATTTTGATTTTCCATAAATTCTTCTACATATTGCACTATATTTGCTTTTTCTTCATTTCCAAGGACTATATCTATTTCTGACATTTTTTCTAAGTCATTTTTTGCTACTTGTGCATAACATCCAACAGCTACAATTATTGCAGAAGGATTTTTTTCTTTTACTCGTCTTAATGAATGTCTTGATTTTCTATCTGACATGTTTGTAACTGTACAAGTATTTACTATACAGATGTCTGAGATATCCTCATTCATGTCTACTATTTCATATCCCGCTTCTTTGAATTTTTGCGCCATTGCATTTGTTTCATATTGATTTACTTTGCATCCAAGTGTATAAAAACTTACTTTTTTCATCTTTTATTATATCCCTTTCTTAAATTCTTCACAAAAATAGGTTGGAAAAGAATTATTTTTCCAACCTGTTTTATTATATTTTTATATAAGTGTTGCTCCAATAATTCCCGCATCATTTTTTAATTCTGCAAGTTTTATTATTATATCACATCTTTTGTTAAATAGCAAATTTCCACTTAACAAAGCCTTTTTTAAAGGTTGATATAATATATCTTCATATTCGGCAAAACTTCCTCCTAAGCATATTGCTTCTGGTTCAAATATATTTATTATATTTGAAATTCCTATGCTTAAATCTTCTATGTAATTATTTATCATATATTTTAATGTTGAATTGTCTGGATTTTGATGCATAAATTCTCTTACACATTCTCCATCTAAAGAATTTAAATTAAATTCTTTAACTATTTTTTCTTTAAATCTCTTTAGACTTGCATATACTTCAAAACATCCTTTTTTTCCACAGTTGCATAAAGCTCCATTTTTATGAATTATCGTATGACTAAATTCAAATCCTGGTACATTTTTAGGTTCCAATAATTTCCCATCAAAAATTACTGCACTTCCTACCCCTGTGCCTATACACAAAAATATACTATTATCATATCCTTGCAGTGCACCATATTTTTGCTCTGCAAGTGCAGCACATTTTCCATCATTTTTTAACTTAACATTTACTGTATAACCTGCTTTCATCAAGTTTTCTTGTATTATCGTTCCTAATTCATAATTCTCTATTCCTAAGTTTACAGCTTTTATAATTTTTTTATCTGTTACTGTTCCTGGAACTGCAATTCCTATTTGATTCACACCATATGCCTGTAATATTCCTATTACATTTTCTGTTATGTATTTTTCTATTTTATTTTCTATATCTGTTTTATCTTTTATATATGTTTCTTTTTCAAATACAATATTTCCATTATTTTCAACTAACCCAATACCTATATGGCTTCCACCAATATCTATTCCTATTTTCATATCAATATCATCCTTTCGACAACTGCCATACTTATTAGCACAAATATATTATTAATTCCTAAAAAATATCCGACAGGAATATTACTTAATTTTACTTTTTTATTGCCATTCCTTTTTTGTTTTATTTTTGCTATTAATAAGTTTACTAATATTTCTATTGCAGTTAAAATTAATGTATAAGTAAAAATTCGCGTTCCTGTAAATATTAATATAATATTAAATAACATTAAAATTCCTGTTGTATAACTGTCTTCGGCATATCTTTTTACTATAAATGTATCTACAACTATTAGTACTATATATATTCCAAGATATATTATGCTTGTATTTATACTTGCCGCTTCAATTGCATACATACATATCATATATAAAATTGATAAAAATATCCCTGCTGTAATAACAGTTTTTTCAATTTTTAAAAATTTTTGATCTATTCCAGCTGTTATTATTAGTATTGATATATATAAGATAGTAAATATATATGTTATTATTGTTGATAAACGTATGTTATTTATATCAGTTTTTAAAATGATACCAAATATTATAAATAATATTCCTCCTAAGCCTAAATAGAAAAGTCGTGATAACAAATTTGATTTACTGTTTGGTTCAATATATGATATTCCTTTTTTATTTAGTTTTATATTTCTTGGAATTTTATATATTGCATCTTTCCAAAAATTTCCTACTAATATTCCAATTAGAAATAACATTGTATATAAAAATATATTCATCTTTCTACCTTCTTTAGTTCATATTATTACTTTCATTTGTTTCGTTTGTTTGTTCATTATTTTCTTGTCCATCTGTTATTTGTGTATTTGTAGTATTTACAGTATTTTCTTCTACTTTACTAGGCTTTTCATATAGCATTGCTATTATTACTCCACCTATTATTATTGCTATTGCTAATGTTACTAATATTGCAAGTGGTGTTTTTCCATCTTCTTTTTTCATCTTTTATATCTCCTTTTTTCAAAAATCTAATACACTTATTATATTGTATATATTTTACCAAAAATGTCAATATTTTTTGCTGATTTGTCATATAATTGTATTTTTTGTAATACTTTTGTAATCTTGTTAATAATTGACATAAATATAGAATATATGTTATAATAAAAGTGCATGACAAAGTCATAGCTTTATAAGGGCAAAGCCCGGAAAGAGAGGTATTCAAATGAATACGCAAAAAAATCCAATTAAAAAGCAGTTAAAAAAAGACTATGATGAACTGGTACTAGCACGGAAATACTGCCAGAAAATCATGAAAACATTAGACGAAAACTGTCTTGCTCGTGTAGAAATCGGATTTTTAATAACAGATATGCCAGATTTTATTTTTTTGAAACATCAGGCTGATTTAATTAGAGGAACTTTACGAAAAGTTTGCTCAACTGAAATTTCCATTTCGCAAGCTCACGAAATAATTCAGACTATTTATCTTCAAATTGTAGAAACTATTGGCATATTCAATAGCAGAAAATTTGATTAATGGATTCCCCCCTCCGAATTTATTCGAAGGGGGTCTTTCTTATTTATTCTTTTTTCATTTTAGGTTTAGAAATTAAAGAAGCAATATATCCGAAAAATACAGCAGCAGCAATACCACCAGCAGAAGCAGTAACACCACCAGTAAAAGCTCCAATAATTCCAGATTCTTTAACACCTTTTATTGCACCTTTTGCAAGATTATATCCAAAACCAGTTAATGGCACAGTTGCACCAGCACCAGCAAAATCAACAAGATATTGATAAATTCCTAGTCCTCCTAAAATAGTACCAGTAGTAACAAAAGCAACTAAAATTCTAGCAGGTGTCAATTTAGTTTTGTCTATTAATATCTGACCTACAACACAAATAAGTCCACCAACAACAAAACACTTTAATAAGCCAATCCAAGAAATACTTTGTACCCAATCCATTAATTCCACCTCCTACATTTCAATACTAACTGCATGTGCAATACCAGGAATACTTTCTCCCTGTTGAGAGGAAGTTGAATTAGTTAATGCACCAGTTGCAATTAATAATAATCTTTTAATTTTTTTATCTTTTAACTGTTTGAAAAAATAACCTGAAAATACAGAAGCACAACATCCACAACCACTGCCACCTGAATGTGTATCTTGTTTTTCTTTATCAAAAATCATAACACCACAGTCATTATAATTTGACTTTATATTATAGCCTTTGTCTAAAGCTAATTCTGTTAAAATCTCTTTTCCTACATATCCTAAATCACCAGTAATAATTGCATCATAATATGATGGTGCTCGACCTGTATCTTTAAAATGGCAAACTAATGTATCAAGTGCAGCTGGTGCCATTGCAGCCCCCATATTATTAGCATCTTTAATTCCCATATCTACAATTTTTCCAGAAGTTATATGTGTAATAAATGGTCCTTCTCCTGTCTTAGATAATATTGCTGAACCTGCACCTGTAACAGTCCATTGAGATGTCTGTGGTCTTTGATTTCCTAGCTCTAATGGGAATCTAAATTGTTTTTCTGCACTACAAAAATGGCTTGATGCAGCACATATAACATGTTGCGCACATGCTTCTGTAACAATTGCACCCAAACTAAGGCCTTCCACAAATGTTGAACATGCTCCAAATATTCCTAAAAATGGTATGTTTAATTCTCTTAATCCAAAACTTGAAGAAATACATTGATTTAATAAATCACCTGCAAAGCAATATTCTAATTCAGTTACTGCTATTCCTGATTTTGCAATTACTGCATTTACAGTCTCTTTAATTATTTTACTTTCAGACTTTTCCCAAGTTTTTTCTCCCCAAAACTCATCTTCTAAACATTGATCAAAATACCTTGCTAATGGTCCATTTGCTTCTTTAGGTCCAACTATTGAAGCTACTTCTGTTATAACTGGTGGAGTATCAAATTTTATTGTTTGTTTTCCTAATTTTTGCATAATTTTCTTCCTTTCTAAATTAAACTAGTGTAATTGATTGTGTATTAAAAATCAAATAAATTAATCCAACAATAATAGATGCTGAAATTCCAAAAACAAGCACAGGCCCTGCTACTGTAAACATCTTTCCTCCAACACCCATTACATATCCTTCAGATTTATATTCCATAGCTGGTGAAACAATAGAGTTTGCAAATCCTGTAATTGGTACCAGCGAACCTGCTCCTGCAAATTTTCCAATTTTATTAAATATATTAAGACCTGTTAAAAATGCACTAATTGCTATTAATAAAATTGATACTATAGTTCCTGATATTTCTTGAGAAAGCCCTCTATATTTACATATATCCATAATTATTTGACCTATTGAACAAATTAATCCACCTACCCAAAAAGCATTAAAACAGTTTTTCCATATTGGTGAATTAGGCGATTTTTTATTTACATAGTCTTGATAATCTTTTTTTGAATCTAATGGTTTCATAATGACCTCCTTTATTTACTGTTCTCAGTATTTCCATAATAAAGAAAATTATGCAAAATAAAAGGCAAGCTTCTTATTTTAGCTTACCTTTAAAAATTATTTATATTGTTTATCAATTTCTTTTAAAATCACATCATGTGCACTACCTTCTTGAATGCTAACATTAGAAACTAATGTTAATCTTGCTTTTTCATGTAATTCTGGAATTGTAATTGCACCACAGTTACACATTGTTGATTTTATTTTTGCTACTGTAATATCTAAATTATCTTTTAATGGTCCTGCATATGGAATGTAAGAGTCAACTCCTTCTTCAAAAGAAAGTTTTTTAGCTCCTCCCATATCATATCTTTGCCAGTTTCTAGCTCTATTTGAGCCTTCTCCCCAATACTCTTTTACATAGTTATTATTTATTTTTACAACTCTTGTTGGGCTTTCGTCAAAACGTGCAAAGTAACGTCCCATCATTACAAAATCTGCTCCTAATGCTAATGCTATTGTTATATGATGATCATGTACTATTCCACCATCTGAACATACTGGAATATATACTCCTGTTTCTTCAAAATATTCATCACGTGCTTCTACTACATCTATTAAAGCACTTGCTTGTCCTCTACCAATTCCTTTTGTTTCTCTTGTGATGCAAATTGATCCTCCACCTACACCAACTTTTATAAAGTCTGCTCCAGCTTCTGCTAAATATCTAAATCCTTCTTTGTCAACTACATTACCAGCACCTATTTTTACACTATCTCCATATTTTTCTCTAACATATTGAATAGTATTTTTTTGCCATATAGAGTATCCATCTGACGAATCCATACAAAGTAAATCTACTCCAGCATCAACTAATGCAGGTATTCTTTCTTCATAATCTCTAGTATTTATTCCTGCTCCTACTATATATCTTTTATTTTCGTCTAATAATGAGTTTGGATTATGTTTTCTTTCTTCATAATCTTTTCTAAATACTAAGAATTTTAAATTTCCTTCTTTTGATAAAATCGGAAGACATTCTTTTTTCTTTTCCCAAATAATATCATTTGCTTCTGTTAAGCTTAAGCCTTCTTCAGCCCAAACAACTCTGTCTTTTGGTGTCATAAAATTATCTATTGGAGCATCTAAATTGTCTCTAGAAACTCTGTAATCTTTATCTGTTACTAATCCTAAAAATTTACCATTTGCAGTTCCATCTTCTGTAATCATTACAGTTGAATGTCCTGTTTTTTCAACTAATTCTATAACTTCTCTCAATGTTGTACCACTTTTTACATTAGAATCACTTACTACAAATCCTGCTTTATGTTTTTTTACATGACGTACCATTTCTGCTTGTGATTCAATTGATTGAGCACCAAATATAAATGCTATTCCACCTTCACGAGCTAATGCTATTCCCATTTTTTCTCCTGATACTGATTGCATTATTGCAGATACCATTGGAATATTTGCATAATATTTAGGTTCTTCTTCTCTTTTATATTTTACTATTGGTGTTTTTAATGATACATTTGATGGTATACATCTTTCATCTGTTAAATTTGGTATTAATAAAAATTCATTAAATGTTCTTGAAACATCTTCAAATATTTGAGCCATTTTTTACTCTCCTTTTTCTTTATTTATTTTTTTGATTATGTCATATATATGATACCAACTATAAGCTGTAATAACATTTTCTCCTGATATTTGCTTATTATATTGGCAATCAAACTTTATAACTTTAATTTTAGTTGAAATATTTTGTATATTACTTGGGCTATCTTCTATCATTATATCTACATCATTTTCTATGCATTTTTGTAATTTTTCTTTATCTGTTGTAAATATTAATTTATCATATTCAATTTCATTTTTAGCTAACCATTCTTTGGTTAACTGTTGCATTTTTCCATAATATTTTGCAGGCATCCCACTTTCATCTCTTGCTGTTATTATATATATTTTATTTTTTTCTTGCATTAATCTTTTTATTATTTCTTTAGAGTATTTTCTTGCATTACTATCTACTACATATGGAACTAAATATTTATTCCAAAATCTATCTGATTGTTCTTGTGTCCAATTAAAAGAATCTGTTTCATAGTACTTACTAACATCTACTTCTATTGGTACCCCTTCTTCAACACACATTTTAGTTGCATAGTCTGTAACTTCTCTTTCCATATCTGTTAATACTCCATCTATGTCTATTCCTATGTTCAATTCTCTTTCCTCCTATTGTATTTTAAAACGCACAAGGAGACCTTACTTTAAAATATTAAATTTTAAAGTAAGACCTCCTAATATATTTATGCATTTTTTGCAATTTCAGCGATTTCTGTAAATGCTTTTGGATCATTTACAGCAACTTCTGCTAACATTTTTCTGTTTATTGTAACATTAGCTTTCTTTAATCCTGCGATTAATTTACTATATGTTGTTCCATTCATTCTTGCAGCAGCATTTATTCTTGCTATCCACAATTTTCTGAAATTACTTTTTTTATCTTTTCTTCCAACATAAGCATATGCTAATGATTTTAATACTGCTTGATTAGCATTTCTAAATCTATAGTGTTTTGCACCATAATATCCTTTTGCTTGTTTTAATACTTTTTTATGTCTTGCTCTTGTTGTTCTTGCTGATTTTACTCTTGCCATTTATTTTCCCTCCTCAAATTACTTTCTAGTTACCATATGGTAATAATTTTTTAATTGTATTTTCGCATGTTTTATCTGCATATGCTCCTGGGCGTCTGCTTGATAATTTTTGTCTTTTTGTTTTATTTGCTAATAAATGTCTTCTATTAGCTGTTGTTCTTTTTACTTTTCCTGTTGCTGTTAAAGAATATCTTTTCTTTGCAGCTTTGTTTGTTTTTAATTTTGGCATAGCGTTTTCGCTCCTTTCAATTGTTTGTTAATATATTTTAAGCCTTTTAGTTGGCTTTTTTAGCTAATATAATGAACATGTTCTTTCCTTCTAATTTTGGTTTTCTTTCTACTACAGAAATATCTTCTAGATTTTCTATAAATTGATTTAAAACTTGTTCTCCTAATTTTGTGTTATTTAATTCTCTTCCTCTGAAACGTACTGTTATTTTTACTTTGTTTCCATCTTCCAAGAATTTTCTTGCATTTTTAGCTTTAAATCCAAAGT
Organism: uncultured Clostridia bacterium; assembly: GCA_934149155.1. Lineage (GTDB taxonomy): Bacteria > Bacillota > Clostridia > TANB77 > CAG-508 > CAG-269. Next base: position 8,814 of record CAKPDZ010000034.1, read on the forward strand.
CATGTTCTTCGATATTTGGAGTTATTCTTAATTCCTTAGTTTCTTGTGTTCTTTGTTTTTTCTTAGCTTCTTTTTCTTTTTTAGCTTGTTCAAACTTGTATTTTCCATAATTCATTATTTTGCACACTGGCACTTGTGAATTTGGTGATACTAACACTAAATCTAATTTTTTTTCTGTTGATAGTTCTAGTGCTCTTGCTAATGGAACTATTCCTAATTTTTCTCCAGTTTCACTTATTAATTGTACTTCCTTTGCACGTATTTGACCATTTGTAGGTAATTCTTGTTTTATATAAAACACCTCCTAATTTTTAAATGGTAATTTTTTATAAAAATAAAAAAATTGACCTTGTTACAAGTCAATTCCACACAATTATAGATATATTATTACTAAATAAAATCTAAATTTCTAACCTTTTTCCACAAAGATAAGGTGAGAAGTGGATAACTTCTTCTTGTAACGAATATTATTATACAATGTCTGGGTATTTTTGTCAATACTTTTCTAAAAATATTTTGCTACAATTTACAGTTTTTTATAGAAAACTATATTTAGAAATAAATACTATATTGTTTTTTTATACCTTGCTGTCGCAATCTCCATTTGCCAAATACTTGTATGTAGATTGCTCCATCTCGCATTCGCTTCGCTCATTTGATCGCTTACGCGGTATTTCAAAACAATATAGTATTTATTTTCTAAAATTTTTATAATCTAACTATTAATTGTAAAAATAATCTTAATATAAAGAAAGACTTGAAATATAAGCTTTAAATGAAATGACGAATGTGCATGGAGAAATTTTAGAAATTCTTATGTAGTTTTATGGTAAGAGTTCACGATAGTGGAAAGGACCCATAAAACAAGTTAGAATTTATTAAATTTCGTAATAAACCGAGGAATGTAATGCAAAGCTTATATTTCAAGTCTTTTTTAGTAAAGATTAATTAAAACAATTATCTTATAATATATTTTTCATTTTTTTTACATTTTCCCTTGAATTTATTTCTATTTTGTTATAGTATATAGGAAATAATGTCTTTTACATAGGAGGATTAAAAATGCCAGCAAAAACAAAAGAAACAAATGAAAAAAAAGTAACTAAAAAAACGGCAAAAAAGACCACTGCAAAAAGCAGTTCAAATAAATCTAAAGTATCAGCAAAAAAAGCTGTAAAAACTCAAAAAACATCAACAACAAAAAAAGTTGCAACAAAAAAATCTACAACTACAAAAGTTAAAACATCTACAAAAAAAGTTGCAAAGAAAAAAAAGCCTATTAATATTGTTGAATCTTACGATTTACCATATAGATATAACGAAACAATAGTAAAAATACTTTATCAAACACCTAACACCCTATTTGTATATTGGGATATAGCTGATTCTGATAGAGAAAATTATATAAAACAATATGGAGAAAATTTCTTTAATATAACAAGACCAGTATTAATAATTCACAATGATACAATGCACTATAATTTTGAAATCCCAATCAATGATTTTGCAAACAGTTGGTATTTACATATAAATGATAGTAAATGTGATTATAGAGTTGAACTTGGTAGACGCCCTAACTATTATAATAAAGAAGCTGTAAAAGAAATTGAAGAAAAAATAAATACAGATTACATATATGTTTCAACATCAAATGAAATTGAATCACCAAATGATCATGTATTATTTAGTACAAACGAAAATAATACAATAAAAATTAGAAACGTAAAAAATTCTAATGAAAAATCAATCTCATTATTTGAAATAGTAAAACACTTACCTGCAATGAAACGAGTTCAAAACATTCCATATATAAAAGAAGAATTATTAAAAGATATATATTCTGGAATTTATGAAACAGAAGACCTTTCTATTTTTGAAAAAATCAAAAACAATCCATCTTCTGGTGGAAATCCATCATCAGGAAGTATGTCATCTAGATTTATTTAAAACAATTGTCGTAGGCGAACTTACCTACGGCTTTTATTACATAAAAAGTGCACAAAACAGAACCGGTCCCAAATGCGCAATGAGCAAAACAGAACCGGTCCCAAATGTGCAAAATAAAAAAGGAGAAAAAAAATGCAAAAAAAAGGATATGTAAGTTTCGTATTACATGCACATCTTCCATTTATTCATCATCCAGAAAGTGATGACTATCTTGAAGAGTCTTGGTTATATGAAGCAATTTCTGAAACATATATACCATTATTACAAAATTATCAAAAACTAGTTGATGAAGGAGTTAATTTTAGAATTACAATGTCTATTACCCCTACTCTACTTTCTATGTTTGATAATAAATTATTACAACAAAAATACATTCACTATTTAGAAAAATTAATTGAACTTTCTGAAAAAGAAATTGAACGTACAAAAGATAATGAAAGAGTTAATAGACTTTCTCATTATTACTATGATAGATATTCTAATGACTTACATCTTTTTAGAGATGTTTGGAAATGTAATATCATTGAGCAATTTAAACATTTCCAAGATATTGGAGTATTAGAAATTATCACTTGTGGCGCAACTCATGGCTACTTTCCTATTTTATATGTTAATGAAGAAGCTATTAGAGCTCAGATTGCTGTAGGTGTTCAAACTTATGAAAGATTTTTTGGAAGAAAACCTCGTGGCATCTGGTTACCTGAATGTGGTTATGTTCCAGAAGCTGATAAATATCTTAAAGAATTTGGAATTGAATATGCAATAGTAGAATCTCATGGTATTTTATATGCTGACCCTACACCTATTTATGGAACTTGTGCCCCTATTGTGTCACCTAATGGATTAGTTTGTTTTGGACGTGATATGACTTCTTCTCAACAAGTTTGGAGTTCTATTGATGGATATCCAGGTGATTATAATTATAGAGAATTTTATAGAGATATTGGTTATGAAGCTGATTATGATTATATCAAGCCTTATATTGCTCACAATGGTGTTCGTGTTCATACTGGTATAAAATATCATAGAATTACTGGAAAAACTGAACAAAAAGATTATTATGATGTTCAATGGGCTCATGATTCATCAGAAAGACAAGCCGGTCATTTTATGAATTCTCGTACTGATCAAATTAACAATGTTGCAGACTATATGGATAAACCTCCAATTATCTTATGCCCTTATGATGCTGAATTATATGGACATTGGTGGTATGAAGGTCCTTATTGGTTATATATTTTATTTAAAAAGATTTATTATGATGAGTGCAATTTTGAATTAATTACTCCTTCTGAATACATTGATAAATATCCAGAAATTCAAGTTAGTACACCTTGTAGATCAAGTTGGGGTGCTAATGGCTATAGTGGTGTTTGGTTAAACCCTACTAATGACTACGTTCATCGTCATTTGCACAAAGCTGCTGATAGAATGATTGAACTGGCAACTACATACCCTAACCTTGAAGATGGGATTGTCAAAGAAGCATTGAACCAAGCTGCTCGTGAATTACTTTTAGCTCAAACAAGTTGTTGGCTATTTATTATTACTAATGGTACTATGGTTGATTATGCAAAGAAACGTATTCAAACTTATATTGGCCGTTTTACAAAATTGTATTATCAAATTAAGAAAAACAAAGTCGATGAAGATTTCTTAAATGATATTCAAATTAAAGATTGTGTTTTTCCTGATATTGATTACAATATTTATCATAAATTATAGTTCAAAATTAAAAGACCCTTATTTTTTAGGGTCTTTTAGTTTTTTTATGAGATTTGAAATACCTACAGTCAGGATAATACCTGCATATACAATTAGGCATTCTAACACATATGCTCCCATAGTTATAAGTAGTCCTCCAACAATTCCTTGTGCTCCAGACCACTTAAACACATCTGGAGCAACACATCCTAATATCAGTGGAATACTAAACATTATTATCCCTACCATCAAATCAGCATCAAAATGTTTCTTTTCTTTTCTCATAATTTTCTCCTCTTCTCCCACAATTGTGGGCTAATCTAAAAATGTCTTGGTGTCTTGATGCAAGAAGAGATAATCGTGCTAAAGCACACTCAACTTATATCATACTTATATTATAACACTTTTTAATAAAAAACACAAATTTTATGTAGACAGCAATAATTACATCTTTCTATAAACAAGTTTCATTTTTTTATTTTTAGAATATTATATTCTAACATTGTATAGAATTCTAATTTTAGCAAATACTATACAAAACAAAGAAGGAGCTATTTATGAGTTCACTATGTATAAAAACAAATAATAAAAATATATTAGAATATTTACAAAATGAATTTTCAAGTTTTAATATGTTAAATACATTTTATTCCCAAAAGCAATTCAAACACTACCAAAACATAATAATACATTATACAGGAATAGACAAAGAACTTTTTTATACTAAACTTGCAACAATATTATCTTATTTAGTAATTGATTATTTTGAAACAGATATAATAAAACAAATATTAAATTCAAATTACTTCTATTTTGAAAAATCTGAATTTAATACTATCTTAAACTTATGTGAAGAAAATTTATGTGATTCTAGTGAATTTACTTTACCAAATCGTCAGCTTTTATTATTTGATATTTTTTATAAATATATATCAACTCACCACTCAATAGTATTATCAGGATTTATAAATTTTAGACTTAGTAATTACAGAGAATTGCTTGAAGATTTAATAGATTTATCTGTTAATGAATTTATTATTGAAAGAGAATATCTCGAATTTGTATCAATTCTAAGATTATATATAAACTCTCAACCTTCATCTGATATGATAATTCATGTTATATCTTTTGAAAGTAAAATCTTGTTGTTAGATGATAATATGAGAAAAATCTCTATAGATAAAAATTCTTTAAATGCAAAATATTTATCAGATGTATCTTTCTCTAATAATGACTATATATTAAATACTTTATTAACTCTATTGCCAAAGAAAATTCATTTACACATTATTTCTACTTCTGGTAATTCAGAATTTTTAAGTACTTTGCAACTTATTTTTGAAAATCGTATTGATATTTGTTATGATTGTAATATTTGTAATATGTATAAAAAAATAAATATAAAGAATAAATAAACCTCTAGCATTAGTTTTATTCTAACACTAGAGGTATTTATTTGCATCCTTTATAATTTATTTATATCTATATATTTACTTTTTCTTTAATTTCATTTATTTCTTCATCGCTACCTTTAATCCAGTCTTTCCCATCAACTATTCTTGTTACAAGCATTGATGAAACTGTATCTCCCACAACATTAAGCATAGTTGCAGGTGCATCTATTATTGTTGCAACCATTGTAAGTATTGGTAATGCTGCAACAGGGAATCCCATCATTGTTATAATTAACATTTCTGAAATTGTTCCCCCACCTATTGGAACTCCTGTTATTAACAAATTTGCAAGTATTGCAACGCCTAAAACTTGTAATACTCCAGCAGGTGTATTTATTACTGTTCCAAATAGACAAACTAAAAACATAATTTTAAATACTGATCCTATCATTGATCCATCTTTATGAAAACTCGTTCCCATTGGTATTGTTGTTTCTGCAATATCATCTGGAACTCCCATCTTTTTAGCACATTCTACATTTACAGGAATACATGCTGCACTTGAACATGTTGCAAGAGATGTTAAAGTTGATGGTACTGCATTTTTCCAAAATGCTTTTACCCCTACTTTTCCTCCAGCTATAAATGCATATATTGTATAAAATACAAAGTAGAATGCTAATGCAACAATTGTATATACTACAAATGTTTTTAAATATCCAACTGCTATTGATGCTCCAAAAGTTCCTATTAATGCAGCAAAATAACATCCTAGGCCTATTGGTGCATAATACATTATTATTTTTACAACATTTTGTATTACTGAATTTGCTGATATTAAAAGATCTAATAATTGTTTTCCACTTTCTCCAGACATCCTTATTGCTATTCCACAAATTATTGAAGCAACTAAAATTGCTATTATATTTTCTTTTGATAATAATTTGCTAAAATCATTTACTGTTAATAATTGAACTGTTCTATCTGCAATTGTTATATCTTCATCTTCTGACGTTTCTTCACTCGTTGTATCTTCTAATGCTGTTTTTATTTTTTCACCATCTTCTGGATTAACTAATTTTACAAAATATGTACTAGCAAATCCAACTAATACTGCTATTAGCGATGTTACTGCAAATACAGCAAGTATTGTAATCATAATTTTTCCAAGTCTCTTTGGATTTTCCATCTTTGCAATTGATGTCGTTATTGTTAAAAATATAAGTGGTACAATGATAACTAATAATAGATTTAAAAATATGTTTCCTAAAGGTTGCAATATAGTTGCTTTTTCTTGGAATATAATTCCTACAATTGCACCAACAATAATAGCAACTAAAAGAATTATTGTTGATTTGTAATTTGATAAAAATTTTTTCATAATACTACCTCGTTTCA
>CAKPDZ010000035.1 GCA_934149155.1 uncultured Clostridia bacterium
GAAACAGAATTAGGTGGATATAAAGAAATATCATTTATGATTACAGGAAAAGGTGCATACAGTAGATTAAAATTCGAAAGTGGTGTACATAGAGTACAAAGAGTTCCAGATACAGAAAGTAGTGGAAGAATACATACATCAACAGCGACAGTTGCAGTTTTACCAGTTGTAGAAGATGTAGAAATTGATATAAATCCAGCAGATATAAAAATGGAAGTGTTTAGAGCATCAGGAGCAGGAGGACAACATGTTAATAAAACATCATCAGCCGTAAGACTTATACATGAGCCAACAGGAATAGTTGCTGAATGTCAAACTGAACGTTCACAATTACAAAACAGAGAATATGCTATGAAAATGCTTAGATCAAAGTTATATAATATAGAAAAAGAAAAACAAGATTCAGAAATAGCAAATGCAAGAAAAATACAAGTTGGTAGTGGTGATAGAAGTGAAAAAATACGTACTTATAATTATCCACAAGGACGTATAACTGATCATAGAATTGGAATGAGTATATTCCAAATGGAGAATTTCTTAAATGGAGATTTAGATGAAATGATTGATAATTTAATTGCAGCAGATAGAGCTGAAAGATTAAAAGGAGAAGAAGAATAAAGACTGCAAAAAAAGAATATTTCCCCCAATTATTAGGCAAAAAAGTTTAGTAATTAGGGGGATTTTATTATAAAAATAGTATATTTTATAAAAAAACGTCAAAAATATAGAGTATACTTTGCATTTTTCTTAAAATATTATAAAATATACTTTATAAAAAAGTTGACATATTATAAAATATACTTTATAATATATATAAAGGAGGGATATAAGATGGCTATTTTTAATGAAGAACAAGTATTGAAAATATTAAATGCATATAACCCATGGTGGAAAAATTCACAAATTCCAAGTGATTATTTAAGAGAGAGGAAAAGAACTGCATATTATGAAGCTGAAAGAATTGTAATGAATGAATCTGTAAGAAGATTTATTATATTATCAGGAGCAAGAAGAGTAGGAAAGACAACAATTTTATATCAATTAATTCAAAAATTAATTCAACAAGAAGTAGACGAAAAAAATATTATATATTTATCTTTAGATAATCCAATATTAAAATTTGGAACACTAGATAAAATAATGGAAATATATATAAATAATATAGCAACAGTAGGACCAGTGTATATTTTCTTAGATGAAATTCAATATGCATCAGATTGGAATAATTGGTTAAAAGTATTTTATGACCAAAATAAAAACTGGAATATAGTAGCAACAGGAAGTGCAAGTCCATTAATAAATAAAGGTATTACAGAAAGTGGAGTTGGAAGATGGATAACAATAACTGTACCAACATTATCATTTTATGAATATTGTAGATTAGTTGATGATAAACAAGAACTAGATACAAGATACTTAATTAATGGAATAAAAAGTTTGCCAGAAGACACAAGAGAAATGCTTAATCAAACTGATATATCTGACAAGAAAAAATCAGAAATTATAAATGAAATATTTAATAATATTTTAGAAGAACAAAAAAACATAGAAAAAATTAATAAAGAAATCCCTGAAGATTTTTCTGTAAAAAATATAGAAAATATGAAACAAGAAGAATTTGCAAAAATAATAAATATATTAGAGCCAATGAGAAAATATTTTAATAGATATTTAACTATAGGAGGATTTCCAGAATTAGCATTATCTAAAGATGATAAAATGGCACAAAGAATATTACGAGAAGACATAGTTGATAAAGTTTTAAAAAGAGATATGCCAGAATTATTTGGAATAAGAAATATTAGTGTACTCGAAAAGGTATTCTTATATTTATGTTTTGAATCTTCAAACATAATAAATTATAGTTCTATGAGTCAAGATTTAGAAGGGGTTACATCTCCGACAATTCAAGACTATGTAAAATATTTAGAAAATGCAAATTTAATTTATATAAGTGAGCAGTTAAATGTAACAGGAGCAAAATTGCTAAAGGGAAGACCAAAAATATATATTGCAGATAGTGCTTTAAGAAATGCTGTTTTAATGAAAGAAGATATATTAACAGATGCTACAGAAATGGGATATATAGTAGAAACAGCAGTATATAGACATTTATATACATTTATACAAAATACTACTGGAAATATAGGATATTATAGAGATATTAAAACAGGTAAAGAAATAGATGTGGTTACAAATTCCGTAAAAGAAAATATGTATGTAGAAGTAAAATATAGAGAAGATAGCACAGTAAAAAATGATAATCCTATTTATCAAAAAGATGGTAAAAATGATAAATTGTTTATAATAACGAAAAATATAAATGATTATTCAATTAAAGAATTAGAAAATGGAAAAAAAGTTGTAAGAATTCCTGCGTTTGCATATTTGTATTTATTAGGGTTAGAAGAAATGAGAAATATAGAAAAATAAAAAAGGTTGTTTAAATCTATTGCAAAAATTTTAAAAATATAGTAGAATACAAACAAATATTTGAAAAAAGAAAGAGAGAAAAAATGGAAGAAATACTAAAAGGATTAAATGATAAACAATATGAAGCAGTAGTAAATACAGAAGGACCATGTCTAGTAATTGCTGGTGCAGGAAGTGGAAAAACAAAAGTATTAACACATAAAATTGCATATTTAATGGGAGAAAAAAATATATTACCATGGAATATTTTAGCAATAACATTTACTAATAAAGCAGCAAAAGAAATGAAAGAAAGAATTGAATTATTAGTAGGTGATGCGGCAAAAGATATGTGGATAGGCACATTCCATTCAATATGTGTAAGAATATTGAGAAAGTTTATAGATAGAATTGGTTTTGATTCATCATTTATAATATTTGATACATCAGATCAAAAAACAATGGTAAAACAAATATTAAAAGATTTACAAATGGATGACAAAATGTTTACTGATAGATCTGTAATGTCAGAAATAAGTAATGCTAAAAATGAAATGTTAGAACCAGATGCTTACGCAGTAAAGGCACAAGGAGATTTTAGAAAAGCCAAGATAGCAGAAGTATATGAAAGATATCAAAAAAGATTAAAAGAAAATAATGCAATAGACTTTGATGATATAATCAATTATACAATAAAAATACTTATGGAAAATCCAGATGTATTGGAATATTATTCAAATAAATTCCAATATGTTTTAGTAGATGAGTACCAGGATACAAATAAATCTCAATTTACATTAGTAACATTATTAGCATCAAAACATGGAAATATTACAGCTGTTGGTGATAATGATCAAGGTATATATAGTTTTAGGGGAGCTGATATTTCTAACATATTAAATTTTGAAAAAGACTTTCCGGGAACAAAGATAATAAAACTAGAGCAAAATTACAGATGTACAGGTAATATTTTAAAAGTTGCAAATGCAGTAATAAAAAATAATGAAGTAAAATATGATAAAAAATTATGGACAGAAAATGATGTTGGAAATTTACCAAAAGTGTTTTCTGCTGATAATGAATATGATGAAGGTAGATATATTGCAGAACAAATAGGACATCTTATAAGAGAAGAAAAATATAAATATTCAGATTTTGCAGTATTATATAGAATGAATACACAATCAAGAGCAATAGAGGAAATTCTAAGAAGAGAAGATATTCCATATAAAATAGTTGGTGGTTTAAAGTTCTATGAAAGAAAAGAAATAAAAGATACAATATCATATTTAAGATTAATACAAAATCATGCTGATAATTTGAGCTTAAATAGAGTAATAAATGAACCTAAAAGAGGAATTGGAAAAACTAGTTTAGACAAAATTGCACAAATAGCAGAACAAAATAACATATCAATGTATGAAGTTATCAAAAATGCTGATGTTTATGGACTAAATAGAGTATTCTTAAATTCTAGGGAATTCATAGATTGCATAGAAAATATATCAGCTAAAAAAGATGATTATACAATTTCTGAATTAATTCAAAAAATATTGAAAGATTCAGGATACACAAAAGCTTTAGAAAATGAAAATACAATAGAAGCTGAAAATAGAATTGCAAACTTAGAGGAATTCTTAAATGTTGCAGTAGAATTTGAAGAAGAGTCTGCAGATAGTGGATTAAGTGATTTCTTAGAGGGAATAACATTATCAAGCGATTTAGATAATGTAGAAGAAACAGATGAATCTGTAACATTAATGACATTACATAGTGCCAAAGGACTAGAATTTCCAGTAGTGTTTTTAGTTGGAATGGAAGAAGGAATATTCCCAGGATATAAATCAATTGGTGAACAAAAGGAACTAGAAGAAGAAAGACGTTTGTGTTATGTTGGTGTAACAAGAGCAAAAGAAAACTTATTTTTAACAAATAGTAAGCAACGTACAACATTTGGTTCAACAACACATAATCCACCATCAAGATTTTTACAAGAAATTCCAAAAGATTTATTAGATGGATATGATGATGCTGTTTCAGTAAGTCCTAAGAAAAATGACATATTTGGTGATAGTAATTATACTTGGAGCTATGGTAGCAAAAATAATGGAAATATTAAAACATATAAGGCTACAGAGCCACAATATGCGACTGCAGCTGCTGGAATTGGTAAGAAAAATGAAGGCTTTGCATTTAGAACAGCAGAAAGTTTCTTAAATAATATAGGTAAAAAATCAACAAATAATAATATTGATTTTTCTTCATATCAATCAGGTGTAAGAGTATATCATAAGAAATTTGGAGAGGGAACAATTAATTATGTTGAACCAGAAGGAGAAGATTTAAAAGTTGATATTAATTTTGATAAAGTTGGACATAAACGTTTAATGGCAAAATATGCAAATTTAGAAATATTATAAAATAAGACGGAGAATATTGAAAAATTAATATTCTTCGTTTTTTTTCTATATATAATAAAAGTTAAATTAGTTTTTGATAATATAAAAAATTGTTTTGTGTTTATTATATGCAAAAAGCATATAGAAAAAGCGTGTTACTGAATATAGTATTAAAAAAATATTTGTGATATTATTAATAATAAAGATAAGAAGGGAGAGGAATAGTATGGAAACTAAACCTATGAAAATTTTAATTATTGAAGATGATATTAATGATTGTAATAATTTTATTGAATGTGCAAAAAAGAGAAAAGATATAGAAATAGTAGCAGTAACGGATTCAGATATTGATGGATTAATGTATGTAAAAACTAAAAGTCCAGAAGGTATTGTGCTAGATTTAGAATTAAATAATAGTGTTACAGGAAATACTGATTCTTTAGGATTCTTGTCTGAACTTAAAAAGTTAAAATTAAATTATCAACCAATTGTAATAGTAACAACACATGTTAATTCAAAAAGAACATATCAAATATTACATAGAGAAGGAGTTGATTTTATTCTTTATAAAGACCATCCAAATTATTCTACAAATCTTGTTTTGAACCATTTTCTTAGTTTAAGACAAATACCAATTGAAATGTCTGCAAAATCTATGGAAGATATTATGAAGGATGAAAGAGATAAAATTTCTGCTTGTATATCACGTGAATTAGAGCTTGTAGGTGTAACATCAAATTTGAAAGGAAGAAAATATATTCATGATGCAATTTTATATTTAATAGAAAATGATGATACAGATACAAATGTTATAAAATATTTATCAAGTTTATATAAAAAGCCTTCTTCTACAATTGCAAATGGAATACAAAATGCTATTTATCATGCATGGAGAGCATCTGCTATTGAAGATTTAACAAGATATTATACAGCTAGAGTAAATTATGAGACTGGAATACCTACAACAATGGAGTTCTTATATTATTACAGAGATAAAATTAAAGATATGATTTAAATTTGTCAATAGATATGTCTATTTTTTAATTTATATTAATAAAATAGACGTATCCATTGGCAGTTTTTTTTGCATAAATCTGAAAGCTTTTGTACATAATATTTCTATAATAAATTAGAAAGGGTGAATTTTATGGCAAATTTAAATCAGATAGAATTACAACATTTAAGACATCTAATTGGCGCTCATGAAACAGCATATCAAAAATTAAATGCATATTCAGGACAAGTACAAGATGCGCAATTAAAGCAGATGTTTACAAAATCAGCACAAGACGCATTAAATACAAAACAAAAACTTATGAGTTTTTTGAATGATTAGTTATTTTTGATAAAGAAAGGAAGATGAGAAATGGATGAAAAAACAATGGTAAATGATATACTAGGAAGTGTAAAAGCTGATCTAGGAGCATATCAAACTGCGATTTCTGAGTCAGAGAATATGCAACTTAGACAGACTTTTCAACAAATAAGAAATAGTGATGAAAGTTTTCAGTATGAATTATTTAAGGTTGCAAATAATAAGGGATATTATAAACCTGCTCAAAAGGCTTCTGCTACAGAGGTTGAAACAGTTAAAACAGAATTACAACAAGGTTAGAGATATAAATCGATTATGAAGTAAAAATCATAGTCGATTTTTTTTCAGATTAAAAAAATATAAGAAAAGTAGAGGGCGAAAAAGAAAAAAAGAGCAAAAAAGAGAAAATATTAACAAAAAAACTATTGATAAAAATAATATATTGTTATACAATTTAAAAAAATGTGAATAAGGGAGAAAATAATGTTTAAACAAATATTAGTATTTGCAAGAAAATCAATGAAGCTTACAATACTTATAGCTGTTTCGATATTTTTAATAATATGTGCAGTAGCACTATTTTTTAAACCAATATATAGTGTAACAATAAATGGAGAAGCAGTAGGATATAGTAAAGATAAAAGTAAATTACAAAGTAAAATAAATAAATATATGGAAAATGGAGACGAAGAAGGAAATAGTAATATAGCATTTGTTCAAGTTGACAATTTACCAGAATACAAAATGTGTTTATTAAAAAGAAATATAGTAACAAATGATGACGAAATTTTTGAAAAAATAAAACAATCAGGAGTTACATATTATAAATATTATGCAATATTAGATGGAGAAGAAGAAAAGGCATATGTTAGTGACTTTTCTCAAGCAGAAAGTGTTATTTTACAACTAAAAGAGAAAAATAGTAACAATGCAGATCAAATATCAATAATGGAAATGTATGACACAGAAATTAAAGAATTTGCTGATGTAGAAACAACTGTTGCAGCGTTATATCAAGAGAAGGTTGTTATTCCAGAACCCGTAAAACAAGATAAAAATGTAGTTATGGGAAAAGTAAATACATCAACAAATATATCATATCAAAAAATGCCGTTAAGTTTAAATTTAATAAGGCCAATATCTGGAACTATCACATCTAGATTTGGTGCAAGAAGCAGTATAAGGGTTAGTAATCATACAGGATTAGATATAGGAGCTCCAATAGGAACACCAGTTAAAGCCGCAGCTAGTGGAACCGTAACATTTGCAGGATTTAAAGGATCATATGGATATTTATTAGTAATATCACATGGTAATGGAACTGAAACATATTATGGACATTGTAGTAAACTATATGCAACTGTTGGACAAACTGTCAGCCAGGGTGAAGTGGTCGCAGCTGTAGGAAATACAGGAAATAGTACAGGACCACATTTACACTTAGAAATTAGAATTAATGGAGTTGCTTATAATCCACAAAATTATTTATATTAAAATATTGTTAAAAGGGGTGGCCTAATAGAGGTACATCCCTTTTAACTATTATATAAAATAAAAAATACAATTAATTATAGCATTATTTTTAAACAAAACTTTACCATATTCATTTAAAAGACCTTCTACATAAAAAGAATCAGAGACATTAGTTCCAAATTCGGAAAATATTTCTTTCATATAATCAAGTAAAATTAGGTAATTATTTGCATTTTTATTACAAAGATAATATGTATTATTATATAAAACTAAAGAAAAATCTTTTGAAAAATCTTTTAAATCCAAATCAGATAAATTATTTAATAAGCTACATAGAGAGATAAAATTGTCAAAATTTTCAAATTTAAATATAAAAGAATTGTTTGTTGTTTTAAATAAATCAGTATCTGTTAACTTTGTAATAGTAAAAATACATTCTTCTTCTGAAGACATTATTGCTTCTACTAATAATTTTGAATCACCTGTATTAAAACCTATTTCTTGTTCAGCAATAGTTAATAAGTTTTGTAATAATTTCTGAGAAGAGCTTGAAGTATCTAAAATAGTTTTACTAGAAACATTATGTAATTGCATATCATTTATATCAAGAAAAATCTTAATTTTCGAATCTGTAATTTTTTCAAATTTCATTTAAAACCTCCACAACTAGTTAAATATATTATACTACTAATATTATTATATTTAAAGGAACAATTTTTGGTAAAAAAACTTGGTTAGGACTTGAAAAAAACATAAATACAAGATATAATATTAACATGGTATAAGGGGGTCTTTTTTTGAGAAAGGAAGAAAATTATGCCAATAAAAATGAAAGAATTACCAAAAGCAGAAAGACCATATGAAAAATTAGAACAATATGGTGCAGAAAAGTTAACAAATGCTGAATTATTAGCAATAATAATAAAAACAGGAACTAAAGAAGAAACAGCTGTAGGGCTAGCACAAAAAGTATTAAAACTCAATAATCAACAAGAAGATAATTTAAGATTCTTAATGAATCTATCATTAGAAGAAATTACCAAAATCAAAGGAATAGGAAAAATAAAAGCAATCCAGTTAAAAGCAACATGTGAATTAGCAAAGAGAATCAATACATCATCAAGTTATAAAGAAAAACAAATACTGTGCCCTAAAGACATTGCTGAAATACTAATGGAAAAAATGCGATTTGAAAAACAAGAGATATTAAAAGTAGCAATATTAAATAATAAAAATAAGCTTATTAGAATAAAAGACATAGCTATAGGTGGAGGAAATTTTGTTAGTGCAACTATGAAATCAATATTAAATGAAGCAGTAAAAATAGAAGCATCTAAGATAATTTTAATACATAATCATCCAACAGGAGACCCTACTCCAAGTAAGAAAGATATAGAATTTACGAAAAATGTAAAAAAAGCTTCAGAGATATTAGGGATACAGCTATTAGATCATATAGTAATAGGTGATGTAAAATATGTGAGTATTTTTTCAGTAATGCAGAAGCTAGAAGAAAGGAAAGAAATAAAATGAATTTTTTGTCATTCAAATCAAAAGATATAGGAATTGATTTAGGAACAGCCAATATATTAGTAACAATAAAAGGAAAAGGAATAGTATTAAGAGAACCATCAGTAATATCAATAGATTCAAAAAGTGGAGCTATAATAGCAACAGGATTTGAAGCAAAAGAAATGTTAGGGAGAACCCCAAAAGAAATAATGGCAATTAAGCCATTAAAAGATGGAGTAATTGCAGATTTTACAGCAACTAAATTGTTATTAAAAAATTTATTAGAAAGAGTATGTAAGAGATATAATGCAATAAGGCCAAGGGTTTTAGTAGGTGTACCATCTGGAATAACAGAAGTAGAGGAAAGAGCAGTAGAAGAAGCAATAATGTGTGCTGGTGCAAGAGAAGTATATTTAATTGAAGAGCCTATGGCTGCTGCAATTGGTGCAGGAATAGAGATAGAAGAACCAAGCGGAAATATAATAGTTGATATTGGAGGAGGAACAACAGAAGTAGCAGTAATTTCTTTAGGTGGAATTGTAAATAGCAATTCTTTAAGAGTTGCAGGAGATGAACTAGACGAAGATATAATTAACTATGTAAAAAAAGAATTAAATCTTGCAATTGGAGGAGAAACTGCAGAGCAAATAAAAAAAGAAATTGGTTGTGCAACACCGCTAATGTCACAAATGACAATGAAAATAAAAGGAAGAGATTTAAATAATGGATTACCAAGAACAGAAATAATTACATCAGACCAAGTTGAACATGCAATGAAAGAATCAATAGATAAAATTGTAGAAGTTGTAAAAATCACATTAGAGAAAACACCACCGGAATTAGCATCAGACATTATGGAAAAAGGAATTATATTATCAGGCGGAGGGGCTCTAATTCAAAACTTGGATAAGTTAATAAGCGCAGAGACAGGAATGCCTGTATATGTTACGGAAGAACCATTAGATTGTGTTGTTAAAGGAACAGAAAAAACTCTACAAGACTTGGAAAAATTAAAAACTATTTTATTAAATTCAAGAAAGAGAAGATAATATATGGAAAGAGATAGAAAAAGTGGAATAATAGGAATTGTTATTACTATTATAGTATTAATTATATTAGTTATATTTTCTAATACGAATACAAACAATATATCATGGATAGAAAACATTGCTAGTAAAACGGTAATGCCTATTCAGAATGGTTTGACATATTTAAAAAATAAGATAAACAATAATAATAAGTTTTTTGAAAATGTTAATGAATTAAAAAGTGAAAATGAATCATTAAAAAAAGAAAATAGTGATTTGGAACAACAATTAAGAGAATATGAAATTATGAAAAATGAAAATGAACAGTTAAAACAAGAGTTAAATTTATCAGAAAAATATGGCCAATATACAACAGTTCCGGGAACAGTAATTTCTAGAGATATAAGTAATTATTCTAAAACAATTGTAATAAACATAGGCAGTGACAATGGAATACAAGAAAAAATGACAGTAATTGCAGATGAAGGACTTGTTGGGTATGTAGTGTCTACAACTAATAAGACTTCTAAAATACAGACTATAGTTGATAGTGCAAGTGCTACAAGTTGTATTGCAAGTTCAACTAGAGACACTATGATATGTAAAGGAACTATAGAAAATAAATCAACACTTAGTGCTTCGAATATTGATACAGACGCAAGAATAATTCAAGGAGATAGTGTAGAAACATCTGGACTTGGAGGAATATATTTAAAAGGGATACATGTTGGAAAAATAAAAAAAGTAAATGAAGGATCTAATAAAACAGATTCCTATGCTACTGTAGAAACTGCTGTAAATTTTGAAAAGCTTGAGACAGTTCTTGTAATAACTAATCAATAGGAAGGGATTAAAGAATGAGAAAAGTATTAATACATGTATCACTAATAATAACATTTATAATAATTTATTTATTACAAACAACTTTTTTTAGTCATTTTACTATTGCAGGAATAATGCCAAATATTTTTGTTATATTAATGCTATTTATAGGATTATATATGGGACGAACTATGGGAGTTATTTACGGAATTGCTTATGGAATATTTATTGACTTTTGGATAGGAAAAAATATAGGATTTACATCAGTTGCTTTAGCTATAATTGGATTGGCATGTGGTATTTTAGATAAAACACTTTCAAAAGATAGTAGAATAACAGTTTTGTTAATGGGGATTGTTAGTACAATAATTTATGAAGTTGTATTGTATTTTATGCAATATATAATTTTAGGCACTAATATTGAAATACTTAGTTTTATTAAAATATTATTAGTTGAAGTTGTTTACAATATGTTATTAATAATAATTTTATATCCAGCAATAAAAAATATAGGATATGAAGTAGAAAATGAAGTAAAAGGTGATAGAATTTTAACAAGGTATTTTTAATGTAAGAAAGTAGGTGAACAGTTGAACAATAGAATAAATTTTGATGAAGAAGGAAAAGAACAAATAAATATTAGATTTAATATAATTAATGTACTAGTATATTTAATAGGAATAGTTTTAATTGTTCAACTTTTTAATTTGCAAGTTGTTCATGGAGAAAGTTATAGAGAGCAGTCAAATACAAGATTGTCAAGAGCGTCTACTATAAAAGCAGCTAGAGGGTCAATTTTAGATAGGTCAGGAAATGAACTTGCAGGGGTAAAAACAGAAAATGATATAGAAATATATAAAACTAATATATCAAATGACGAATTAAATGAAAGTGCATTAAATCTTGTTAATTTATTAAATCAATATCAAATTGAATATACTGATAATTTTCCAATAAGTATAAATCCATTTAATTTTACAATAAGCGGAGAAGAGTTAACTAATTGGAAAAAGAAATATAAAATTTCTGAAGAGGCAAATGCGGAAGAAGCTTTTTACAAATTTAAAGATAAATATGAAATAAGTAATGATAATATAGATGAAATAAGAAAAATTATTTCAATAAGATATTTAATTACTACAACTGGATATAGTGCAACAAAATCTATAACAATAGCAACAAATGTAAATGAAGAAGTTGTAGCACAAATAAGTGAAAGAAATGCAGACTTTCCTGGAGTTAGTGTAACTACAAATGCTGCTAGAACATATTTAACTGGTAGTTTAGCTGCACATATAATTGGTTATACTGGAAAAATAAAAGAAGATGAATACAATGAGAAAAAAGATTCATATACAATTGATGACATAATTGGAAAAACAGGAATTGAATATATATTCGAAAAATACTTAAAAGGACAAGATGGAGAAAAACAAGTAGAAATGTCTGTTGATGGAACAATTACAGGTGAATATGTATCTAAAAATGCTACAGCAGGAAGTGATGTTGTACTTACAATAGATTCTAATTTACAAAAAGTAACAGAAACAGCATTAGAAAATTGTATAAATAAGATTAGAAATGGTGGATTTTCACAGAGATATGATGCACAAGGTGGAGCTGCAGTAGTTATGAATGTAAATACAGGAGAAGTTTTAGCTACAGCAAGTTATCCTACATTTGAACCCCAATGGTTTGTTGGAGGAATATCTCAAGAAAATTGGGCATATTTAAGAGACGATACAAGACATCCACAATTAAACAAAGCTACACAATCAACTTATGAGCCAGGTTCAACTTTTAAAATGGTTACTGCAATAGCAGGGCTAGAAACTGGAGCAATAACAACTAAAGAAAGAATAAATGATACAGGTGTATATAGAAAATACAATAGTGAATGGAAATGTTGGTATTATACAAGTTACCATAGAGGCCATGGGTACCAAAATGTAACTCAAGCATTACAGCATTCATGTAACTACTTTTTCTATGAAACTGGAGATAGAATGGGGATTGATAATTTAGCAAAATATGCATTACATTTTGGTTTAGGGAAGAAAACAGGTATAGAATTGCCAAACGAAAAAGATGGTGCAGTTGCTTCAAGAGAAACATATGCTAAACTTAGAAATAATGGTAAAATTGGACCAGGAGATGTTTTAAATGCTGCAATTGGGCAAGGTGATAATAACTTTACTCCAATGCAAATTGCTAAATATATTTCATCAATTGCTAATGGTGGAAATGTTGTAAAACCAACAATTGTAAAATCAATTTTAAATTCAGATGGAACAGAAGTATCTAAAGATGAAGTTGAAAATTATACTAACGAAAAGGTTGGATATCAAAATACTGATGATGGAATAACTATTAATCCAGAAAGCATAGCTGTTGCAAAAGAAGGAATGCGAATGGCAGCAAGTGAAGCTGGAGGAACAGCTTATAATATTTTTAAAGGATTTAATCAAGAAGTTGCAGGAAAAACAGGATCTGCTGAAGCTGGAAAAGACCAAAATGGGAATGATCTTGTAAATGCTTGGTTTGTATGTTTTGCACCTTATGATAAACCAGAGGTAGCAGTTGTAGTTATGATAGAAAATGGTGGGCATGGAAATTATGCTGCAGAAGTTGCTAGAGATGTTCTTACACAATATTTTGGAATGAATCAATCTACAGAAACGATAAATGAGTCTATGTCAGCTATTCCGTTTGTTGAGCAAAATAGATAAAACATACTGCGAGGAAGGATGTTAGAAATGGAAAAAAATGTTGTTAGTATAAATTTAAAGAAAAATGAAGTGTTAATAAAAATAGATGATAATGCAACTCAAAAAGATATAGTATATGAGCTAAACAAGAAATTGAAAGATTTAAAAAAAATGTATCAAGAAGAAAAAACTCCAATAAGAGTTACTGGAAAAATTTTAGCAAATAAAGAAATAGAGGAAATAAAGGAAATTATCAAAAGTAAAATTGATGTTAATATTACTTTTGATAGTCCTACAACTCTAGGATTACATAGTATAACAAGAAGTTATAAAAAAGATGTAGGAACTTCTGAAACGACATTCCACAAGGGTTCACTTCGTTCTGGACAAAAGCTTGAAGTCGAAGGAAGTATAGTAATAATAGGAGATGTAAATTCAGGAGCAGAAGTTATCGCAGGTGATAATATTGCTATTATTGGAACTCTTAGGGGATTAGCACATGCAGGAGCCAAAGGAAATAAAGATGCAATTATTACTGCAAGTACATTAGATGCTGTTCAATTGCGTATTTCTAATATTGTAAAAGAAATTGATATTGATTCAGAATATGTTTATGATAATGCATATATATGTGTTGATGGTAATGAGATTGTAATTGAATAAACTAAAAAATTGTCAAAAGGCACGTCCGTACATTTTGACAATTTTTTTGTATTAACTAATTAATAATAAAACTAAAGCTAAAAAGAGACCTTCATCTTTAACTTCTTCTTTATATAAAAAGAATAGCAAACTAAGAATAAGAACATCATCAAAATAAAGTTTAATTCCAAACAAATCGAACCAAACGTCATTATTGTTTGGGCTTTTTTTATTTATAGAGCGAGTATTGTTAGAAGAAGTACTAGTTTCGGAAGATGTTCTTGAATTAGAAGTAGATACTAGATTGCTAGGAGAAAAATTATTACCATAAGCATACCTATAATTGTAAGGAGAAATATTATTGTAATATGGAATTCTATTATTTCTAGAAAATTGATTATAATAAGGAAAAACAGGCATTATTTTACTCCTCTCTCAAAAATAAAGTTTTTAATTTTTGCGTTTATCTTCATTATTTTTATTCATTAATTCTGCTATTTTAGATACATTTAATAAGTTTACATATTGGTCAAGCTTATCTTTTTTACTATCACGTAGATATGGCTTTAAAGAATAAAGCAAATTAGCTCTAGGGTCATTGCGATTATTCATATTTTCCATGATGGATTTCATCTTCATTATAGTGTTTATATCTAAGTTAAAATTGTTAGAATTGTTATTAGTAGAAGTATTAGAAGTATTAGAATTA
>CAKPDZ010000036.1 GCA_934149155.1 uncultured Clostridia bacterium
TTAGAAAATTGAATTGCATCATCTGTATTAATAGTATTTAATAATTTTTCAGTTTCTTTAATATTGTTGTGTATTTCATCAGCCATAAATTATCACCTCGTTTATTAGTATAACATATTATTAGCACAGAGTAAACAAAAGTTCGAAAAATTACAAAATTATTTTAATAGAGTATATGTATTTGGTTGCGAATTGTAACAAATACTAAGAAATATAACTTTGAATGTAATAAGCCGAGCCATGAAATGAAAAGTTATATCTCTTAGTCTTCTTATTATAAAACACAAATATGAAAAAACTTTCATATTCTATTGACTGAAAAGCGCAAAAGAAGTATAATCAAGAAAAAATAAAAGGGGCGGTTGAAAAATAATTACAATTTTGGCTACGTCAAATTTCATTTAAAACGCGGTTACATACACCACGTATGCGCCCTTACCTTTTAAATAAAACTTTCCTTGCCAAAATTTAATTCTTTTCAAACCTGGTTTGTGCCTTAAGAAAGGAAGAAGATATAATGAAAGAACTAATCAAATTTGAAAATGTTAAAAAAACATATAACATTGGAGAAAAAAGTTTCAATGCATTAGACGGAGTAGACTTCACAATAAATAAAGGAGAATTTGTAGTAATACTAGGACCATCAGGAGCAGGAAAATCAACACTATTAAACTTATTACGGAGGAATGGACACAGTAACATCAGGAGAAATAACTGTAGAAGGAGAAAAAATATCAAACTATAATGAAAATCAACTAACAGACTATAGATCAGAAAATATAGGATTTATATTCCAATTTTATAACATATTGCCAACACTAACAGTATTAGAAAATGTACAATTAATAAATGACATAGTAAAAGAGCCAAAAGATGCAAAAGAAATCTTAAAAGAAGTAGGATTAGAACAACATTCAAATAAATTTCCAAACCAATTATCAGGAGGAGAACAACAAAGAGTATCAATTGCAAGAGCAATAGCAAAAAATCCAGTATTGCTATTGTGTGATGAGCCAACAGGAGCATTAGATTCTAAAACAGGTGTAGAAGTATTAAAATTATTAAAAAAGCAATGTGATGCAAACAATGGAGAAAATACAGTAATTATAGTAACACATAATAGTCTAATTGCAGAAGTTGCTGATAGAGTAATAAGACTAAAAAACGGAAGAGTAGAAAGCAATGAAATAAATAATCAACCAAAAAATATTGAGGAGGTAAATTGGTAATGTTAAAAAGAAAAATGTTTCGAGATATAAGACTTAACTTATCACAATTTATCACAATATTTTTAATGATATTTTTAGGGGTAATGGTATATGCAGGTGTAAGGTCTTATATGGAAGGTATGCAAAATACTGCAAATGTTTTTTATATTGAGAATAATTTACAAGATTTAGATGTAGTAGGGCAAAAATTTACAGATGAAGATTTAGAAAATATCAAAAATATTGAACATGTAAAAAATGCAGAAAGAAAACTAACTATAACAGGAACGATGGAATCAGAAGAAGACAGAACATTGCAAATAAATTTTATAGAGTCAAATGGGATATCAAAATTTTATGTTGCAGATGGAAAAGCATTTGACAAAGAAACAAAAGGAGTATGGCTTGACGAATATTATGCAAATCATAACAATTTAAAGGTTGGAGATACAATCAAAATAAAATATGACAAAATGACTTTAGAAGAAGAAATCATAGGACTTGTAAATATTCCAGACCATGTTTATGACATAAAAGATGAATCAGCAATATTCCCAAATCATATTGATTATGGATTTTGCTATTTGTCAACAAAAGAATTGCCAGAAAATATGTCCATATATAATTATGTGATGGTAGATGTAGATAATGAAGAAAACAAAAACTATGTGAAAAATGAAATAGAAGATAAAGTAAAAGATGCAATTGCGGTAACAGACATAAAAGATGAGTTTTCGTATTCGTCTTATCAAAATGAAATTGAAGAAGGAGAGACATATGTAGGAGTATTTACAGGGCTATTCTTATTTATAGCAATCTTATCTGTTATTACAACAATGACAAGAGTGGTAAAAAAGCAAAGAATACAAATAGGAACATTAAAAGCATTAGGATTTAAGAAAACAAAAATAACAAATCATTATGTTGGTTATGGATTTTGGATTGCAACATTTGCAGCAATAGTAGGTTTAATAGTAGGTCCACTTTTTATAGGAAACTTATTTATTGGTATGGAAATGTCATATTTTCAAGTTCCAAATGGAAAAGCAGCAGTTTCAAATAGCAGTTTCTTAGTTGCAATAGCAGTAATACTTATAGTGTCACTTGTTACATATATCACATGTAGAAGCGAACTAAAAGAAAGTCCTGCAGAAACATTAAGAACAGAAATGCCAAATATAAAGAAAAATAGTTTGAATATTACAACAAAAGGAATATTTAAAAATATGGGATTTTCTTCAAAATGGAATATCAGAGATATCATAAGAAATAAAATGAGAACTCTTATGGGAATAGCTGGAATGGCAGGGTGTTGTATGCTTTTAGTATGTGCATTTGGAATGTTAGATACAATGAAAAATTTTATTGACACACAATTTGAAAAGCTATATAATTTTGATTATAAATTAACTTTAAAAAGTGAATATACAGAAGACGTATTAGATAAAATAACAGCTGAATATGGAAATAATACTTCTAAAACTCTAGGAATAGAAGTCAAAAATGGAAATACTAGAGAAGCGAATAACATATTTGTAGATGATAGTAATGGTTATGTAAGATTTATAAAACATAATGGAGAATTTATGGAGCTTTCTTCAGATGATGGAGTATATGTTACAGAGAAATTAGCTAAAAACAAAGGATATAAAATAGGAGATAAAATTTCTTGGCATATTTATGGAGATGACAAATATTATGAAAGCGAAATAGTTGGATTTGACAGAGATCCACAAAATCAAAATATAAAAATGACTAGAAAATATCTAGAATCTTTAGGAATTGAATATAAGCCAGATGCTGTTTATACAAATAAAGATTTAAGCAACACTAAAGAAATTGATGGAGTAGAAATAATACAAGACAAACAAGCATTAGAAGATGGCATGAATAGTATGATTAACACAATGAAAACTATGATTATATTATTAATTGTTATTGCATCAATTTTAGGAGGAGTAATAATATACAATTTAGGAATATTGTCATTTACAGAAAAACAATATCAATTTGCTACACTAAAAGTGCTTGGGTTTAAAAATTCAAAAATAAAGAAAATATACATAAAACAAAATAATTGGATAACAATAATATCAATTATCCTAGGACTTCCATTAGGATATTATATGACAAGCTTTATTTTTAAAATGGCATTAGCAGAAACTTATGATTTTAGCAGTCATATCAAACTGTTATCATATATATTTGCTATAGTTGGAACTTTTATTGTATCTTATATATTTTCTAAAATATTAGCTAAAAAAGTTGATAAGATTGATATGGTTACAAGTTTAAAAGGAAATGAATAGAAATACGGAGGGATAAAAATGATTAAATTAATATTAGTTAGACATGGTCAAAGCATGTGGAATTTAGAAAACAAATTTACAGGTTGGACAGATGTTGAATTGTCTGAGCAAGGAATCAATGAAGCAAAAGAAGCGGGAAAAGTTTTAAGAGAACAAGGATTTCATTTTGATATAGCTTTTACATCTGTATTAAAAAGAGCAGAAGATACACTTGATTATATATTAAAAGAAATGGGCGAAGAAAATATAGAAATAAAAAGAAGTTGGAGGCTAAATGAAAGACATTATGGTGCTTTACAAGGATTAAACAAAGATGAAACAAGAGAAAAATATGGTGCAGAGCAGGTATTATTATGGAGAAGAAGTACAAATGTAAGACCACCAGAATTAGAAGAAACAGATCCAAGATATCCAGGTAATGATCCTAAATATAAAGATTTAACTAAAGAAGAACTACCAAAAACAGAAAACTTAGTAGATACAATCAAAAGAGTTGTTGAATATTGGGATACTGATATAAAGCCTGAATTAGAGAAGGGAAAAAGAGTTATAATTACAGCTCATGGAAACAGCCTAAGAGGTTTAATAAAATATTTAGATGGTATGAGTGATGAAGATGTTATTAAACTTGAATTACAAACAGGTAATCCAATTTGTTATGAATTAGATGATAATTTAAAACCTATAAGACATTATTATTTAAAAAATAAATAATTGAATAATAGAATTAACCATGTGATTTTAAATAAGCACATGGTTATTCTATTGTATAAAAACTCCATGCTTGATTTTTAAATAAATATATAGTAGAATAGGAGTGTTCAAAAATATACTAAAGCGAGAAAGGAAGAAAAATATGGAAGGAAAAATATCAGAACTATTAAAAGAACAAATAGAAAAAAGTAAATATCCAGTAGTTGGAGCAAAATACAATAATGAATATAAAAATTTAGATGATGTCGTATCAAGTGAAGGGAAAATCGAATTAATAGATATCAATTCTAAAGAAGGAATGAAAATATACAGAAGAACATTAACATATATAATGGGAAAAGCTTTTTGGCATACATATCCAGGAGCATATATAACTGTAAATTATCAATTATCAAATTCTATGTATTGCGATATTGATAACATGGAAGTAACAGAAGAAATGTTAGAAAAAGTAAAAAACAAAATGCAAGAGATAATTGAACAAGATTTAAAAATAGAAAAAAGAACAATGACAAGAGAAGAGGCAGAAAAATTTTATAATCATACAAATACATCAAAAGGAAGATTACAATTTGATGTAGAAGAAAAACAAGATATTAATATGTATTATTGTGATGATTATTTTAATTATATATATGAAACAATTGCGACACATACAGGAGTAACTAAAGTTTTTGACTTACAAAAATATAGCAAAGGATTTTTATTAAGATATCCAAGCACACAAGATGTAAACAATTTGCCAGAATTTAAAGAAACAAAAAAATTGCTATGGGCATTACAAGAATATGAAACAATTTATAAAGTTTTAAATGTAGGAACAGTATATAAATTAAACAAAACAGTAAAAGAAGACAAAATAAGATATTTAATATTATTGTCAGAAGCACTACATGAAAAGAAAATTTCTCAAATAGCTGATAAAATAGCTAAAAGAAAAGGTGTAAAAATGGTCTTAATAGCAGGACCATCATCATCTGGAAAAACAACATTTGCACAAAGATTAGGAATTCAGTTAAAGATTAATGGTTTAAGACCTGTAACAATATCTGTAGACAACTATTTTGTAGAGAGACCAGATACACCAAGAAACGAAAAAGGTGAATATGATTTTGAGAGTATTCATGCTATAGATATAGACTTATTTAATAAACATCTATTAGCTTTATTAAATGGTGAAGAAGTAGAAATGCCAGAATTTGATTTTCATGAGGGAACAAAAAAATATAATGGAAATAAAATCAAATTAGAAAAAGATGATGTATTAGTAATAGAGGGAATTCATTGTTTAAATGATGAATTGACAAAAAGAATACCACAAGATCAAAAATACAAAATCTACATAAGTGCATTAACAGTACTTAATATGGATGCATTTAATAGAATCTCTACAACAGATACAAGATTAATAAGGAGAATAGTTAGAGATAATCAATTCAGAGGCTATTCAGCTCAAGATACAATTTCAACTTGGAATAATGTAAATAGACGAGAAGAAAAAAATATATTCCCATTCCAAGAAGAAGCTGATAGTATATTTAACACATCTTTAATTTATGAACTAGGAGTATTAAAAAATGAAGCAATGCCTTTATTGGAAAAAATAACAAATGATGAACCAGAATATGCAGAAGCACAAAGATTACTTGAAATATTACGTTATTTTGAGCCAATTTCTAAAGATATAGTTCCAAGAAATTCATTATTGAAGGAATTCCTTGGAGGAGGAGACTTTAAGGGGTAAATGCACAGAAAAGAACCGGTCTTAAATGTGCAGTAGGAGAGTGAAATGTTAGAAAAAAGTAAGTTTACAAAGATTGACGAAGAATTTATATGTGAAAATTGTGGCAAAAAGGTTCCTAAGTTGGGATACACTTGTAGGAACCATTGCCCATATTGTCTGCATTCTAAACATTTAGATGTTAATCCTGGAGATAGAGCAGAAACTTGCCATGGAATGCTAGAGCCTATTGGTATTGAAACTAATTCTAAAAAGGGATATGTTATTGTGTTTAGATGTAAAAAGTGTGGGGCAATAAGAAAGAATAAAGTTGCAGAAGATGATAATATGGATGAAGTAATAAAATTATCTGTTAAGAGGGATGGACCATTTTAACAAAAAGAAAAAACGCTTTATATTGAAGCGTTTTTTCTATGCTCTTTTAACTTTTCCGTTTTTTAAACATTTTGCACATACATGGATTCTTTTTATTTCTCCATCAACATCAGCTTTTACTGTTCTTAAGTTTGGTTTCCAAGTACGTGGTGCTCTTTTACTTATATGAGAACGAGTTATACTTAATTTATTTCCATGAATTGCTGTTTTTTCACAAATTGCACATTTTGCCATGATTAAATACACCTCCTATTTTTATTTTATAAACATGACTAATACTAAGTTTATCATACTATTTGTAAAAATACAAGTGTTTTTGGAAAATTTCTGCAAAGAGTTGTGGCAACCTGTTATAATTTACGGATAAAGTATATAGGTTTTAGAAAATTAATAATATATTGTTTTTGTATACCTTGGTGTCGCAATCTCCATATTAAAAATAATAGTATGTAGATTGCTCCATATCGCATTCGCTTCGCTCATTTGGTCGCTTACGCGGTATTTCAAAAACAATATATTATTAATTTTTTTAATATAATGCTTTATAAGTTGTAAATTGTAACTTTATGTTCTAAGCAGATTAAACCATTTATTATAAATGAATTTGGCCATATTTAATAAATCTATTTTTTCTATAGAATTTTCTGCGACCAAGTTAACAGTTGAAATATTAGAACCATTCAAAGAATAAGTAATTGTTCCAAGTTGCCCACCTTTTTCAATAGGAGCTTGAATTGAGTCTTTCAAAGAAATTTCATATGTTATGTTAGATTCTTCACCTTTTTTTACAAGAAAAGATGGAGAGTTTTCATAAACTGCATTTACATTTGTTGAAATTCCTTTTGTTACATTAATATTTTTTATAACATCTCCTTGATTGCCAAAGGATTTATAAGAATAAGTATTAAAACCATAATCTAGAAGAGTGCTTGCATTGCTGAAACGAAGAGCAGAAGTCGGAGCTTTCATTATAACTGCAATTAAAGACAATCCATCTCTTGTTGCAGATGCTGAAAGATTGAATAATGCAAGTGATGTAGAACCTGTTTTTAGGCCAGTACATCCAGAGTAATTTCGTACTAATTTATTGGTATTAGCAAGGGCAGATTTTCCATCTCTTAATGTGTCAGTCCAAATAGTCGAATAATTTGTAATTGAGGGATGATTCATTAATAATTCTCTAGACATTAAAGCTATATCATAGGCAGATGTTAAATGTTCATCTTCATCAAGTCCATGACAGTTTTTAAATGTTGTATCATTCATGCCAAGTTCTTTAGCACGTGAATTCATCATTTGAACAAAATTTTCTTCAGTTCCACCGAGGTATTCTGCCATTGCTGTAACACAATCATTAGCACTAACAACTGCAATTGCTTTTAACATATCATTAACACTTAAGGTTTCTGTAGTATCTAACCAGATTTGTGAACCGCCCATATTTGCAGCATTACTACTACATGGAATTTGAGTATCAAGTGTTATTTTTCCAGAATCTAAAGCTTCCATAATAAGTAAAAGACTCATTATTTTAGTAACACTTGCAGGATGTAAACGTTCATGAATATTGTGCCCATATAAGATTTGACCAGTAGTCTGTTCAATTAAAATAGCCGCCCCTGCATCTAAATTCAAAAAATTGTTATTTGAAATGTCAGTATTTTCTGACAAAGGAGATGATGTTTCTAAGACTGGATTTAATACAGACCAAGTATAGCTATCTGTAAAACTAAGACAAGGAAGTGTGAAAGAACATAATAAGGTAATTAATATTATACAATAAATTATTTTTTTATTTTGCATGTTTTTCCTCCATTTTTGTATGTATTTTTATAAAAGTATATGCAAAAATCTTTTATATATAACATTATAAATGATTATTGCTATAATTGTTTTAATATGTTAAAATAAAAGACATAATAATAAATAAAGAAGGGAAAATTATGAGAAAAATGATTAAATACATAATTATGTTGATATTGATTTTTGTAGTAAGTGTATTAGCTATAAATTTTTTCGTTAAAATAGTTACTAAAAACAGAATTTTGAAAAAAGAAGAATATTCTAAATTAGAAAATATAGATTGTATAATAGTTTTAGGAGCTGGAATATGGGGAGACAAACCAAGCCCAATGCTTGAAGATAGATTAAAAGAAGCTATTTCATTATACAATCAGAATGTATCTTCTAAGATTATTATGAGCGGAGACCATGGAAAAGAAGATTATGATGAAGTAAATATAATGAAAGAATATGCGATAGAACAAGGGGTTGCCTCAGAAGACATATTTATGGATCATGCAGGTTTTTCAACTTATGAAAGTATGTATAGAGCTAAAGAAGTTTTTGAAGCTAATAAAATAGTTATAGTAACGCAAAAATATCATTTATACAGAGCTTTGTATATTGCAAAACAATTAGGAATTGAAGCATATGGTGTGAATTCTAATCCAAGAAAATATGTTGGAGCAACATATAGAGAAGCTAGAGAAATAATAGCAAGAGATAAAGATTTTATAAAATGTATATTTAAGCCACAACCGAAATATTTAGGAGAAACTATTCCGGTTAATGGTGATGGAAATATAACAAATGACAAATAAGAAAAGTTGCCAAAAGAATAATTCTTTTTGGCAACTTTTAGTATAACAAAGTAATTTTACTTCCTTTTTTTACAATAAAACCATCATCAACTAACAATTTAAACTCTCTCATCATAGCACTTCTATCAACACTTAAAAAATCTGCTAAGTCAGTATAAGAAAATGGCAAAGTAAAGTTTTTTTGCAAAGAACCTTTAGATAAAATATCAAAATAAGAAAGAATTTTACTTCTAGTTGTCCTCTTTGTAAGAAGTTCAATACGTAAATTTAATTCTATAATGTTATTCAAAAAAAGTTCGCTCAAGTTACTAGTAAGAGTTTTATGAAAATCGCAATTACGTCTGCACTTAGTAAGTAAAGTATCATATGTAAAAAACAGAATTTCTGAGTTTTTATGTGCAACTGCGAAAAGTTCATTATTTGTGTTGGCAGGGTAAAAAACTTCGCCAAAAACATCACTATCAACAAAATGACTAATAATAGTTTTATTTCCATTAACATCATATCTTATTAGATCAACTTCGCCTGAAAGTACTATACAAAGCTGATTACGCTTTTCTATATATGTTGTTACAGTATCACCTTTATCAAATTTTTTTATTTGAACTCTATGACAACTATGTCTAAAATTTTCTATAAAATTTTTTTTGTCGAAATTAGTATCCATAAAAAATGCCTCCAAACTTTCAAAATCTTATGTACCAAAAGTTACAAAATTCAACATAATAATTATACTAAAAATTATGAAATTTTGAAAATATTATATTCTATTTTTGTCGCTTTTGCAACAGTTTTTTGAAAAAATAAATGTATAATGGGAACGTACAATAAATAAAAACAAAAGTAACAAAAACACGCAAATGGCTGAAAACAAAGGCTTTTATGGAAGAAAGGAAATGGGGTAAGATGAAAGTTATTAAAAGAGACGGAAGAACAATTGATTTTGATAGACACAAAGTCGAAGTTGCAATTCAAAAAGCAAATAAAGAAGTAAGAGGAAAAGAAAAAGCTACAAAACAAGAAATTGATGAAATAATTGAATATATAGAAGAATTAGGTAAAAAAAGAATGCTTGTTGAAGATATTCAAGATGTAATAGAAGAAAAATTAATGGAATTTGATAAATTTGAATTAGCTAAAAAATATATAGTTTATAGATACACAAGAGCATTAGTAAGGAAATCCAATACAACAGATGAATCAATTTTAGGATTAATAAGAAACGAAAATAAAGAATTAGCAGAAGAAAATTCAAATAAAAATACAATGTTAGCTTCAACACAAAGAGACTATATTGCAGGAGAAGTTTCAAGAGATTTAACTAGAAGAATGTTATTACCAGAAAAGATATCAAAAGCACATGAAGACGGAATCTTACATTTCCATGATGCAGATTATTATGTACAACCAATATTTAATTGCTGTTTAATAAATATAGGAGATATGTTAGATAATGGAACTGCAATGAATGGAAAAATGATAGAAAGCCCAAAAAGTTTCCAAGTAGCATGTACAGTAACTACCCAAATAATAGCTGCAGTAGCAAGTAATCAATATGGTGGACAATCAGTAGATTTAAAACATTTAGGAAAATATTTAAGAAGAAGTCATGATAAATTTAAAAAGAGACTAACAGAAAAATATGGTGGAAAACTTTCTAAACAAGTAATAGAAGATATGGTAAAAGATAGAGTAAAAGAAGAACTTTCAGCAGGTGTACAAACAATTCAATATCAAATAAATACATTGATGACAACAAATGGACAATCACCATTTGTAACACTATTCTTACATTTAGAGCCAGATGACGAATATATAGAAGAAAATGCAATGATTATCGAAGAAGTTTTAAAACAAAGAATCGAAGGAATAAAAAATGAAGTTGGAGTATATGTAACACCAGCATTTCCTAAATTAATATATGTATTAGATGAACATAACTGTTTAAAAGGTGGAAAATATGATTATTTAACAAAATTAGCAGTAAAATGTTCTGCAAAAAGAATGTACCCAGATTACATTTCAGCAAAGAAAATGAAAGAAAATTATGAAGGAAATGTATTTAGTCCAATGGGATGCAGAAGTTTCTTGGCACCTTGGAAAGATGAAGAAGGAAACTATAAATTTGAAGGAAGATTTAATCAAGGTGTTGTAAGTATCAACTTACCACAAATAGGAATAATAGCACAAGGCGATGAAGAAAAATTCTGGAAACTATTTGATGAAAGACTAGAACTATGTAAAGAAGCATTAATGTGCAGACATTATGCATTAGTAGGAACAAAATCAGACATTTCACCAATTCATTGGCAAAATGGAGCTATTGCTCGTTTAGAAAAAGGAGAAAAAATAGATAAATATTTATATGGAGGATATTCAAGTATATCATTAGGATATATTGGTATATATGAACTTACAAAGCTAATGAAAGGTGTTTCTCATACAACAAAAGAAGGTCATGATTTTGCAATAAAAGTTATGAAACATTTAAATGAAACAATTGAAAAATGGAAAAAAGAAACAAATATAGGATTTGCACTATATGGAACACCAGCAGAAAGCTTATGCTATAGATTTGCTCGTATAGATAAAGAAAAATTTGGAAGTATTCCAGATGTAACAGACAAAGGATATTATACAAATTCATACCATGTTGATGTTAGAGAAAAAATCGATGCATTTAGTAAACTTAAATTTGAAAGTGAATTCCAACCAATGTCACAAGGAGGAGCTATTTCTTATGTAGAAGTTCCAAATATGAAGAATAATTTACCAGCTCTTGAAGAAGTTGTTAAATATATTTATGATAATATTCAATATGCAGAATTTAATACAAAATCAGATTATTGCCAAGTATGTGGATATGATGGAGAAATGATTATCAATGATCAAAATGAATGGGAGTGCCCACAATGCGGAAATAAAGATCATTCTAAATTAAATGTTGTTCGTCGTACCTGTGGATATTTAGGAGAGAATTTCTGGAATGTTGGAAAAACAAAAGAAATTAAATCTAGAGTTTTACATTTATAATAAAATTTAGCTGTACTAAGAAATTTAGTGCAGCTTTTTATAATTGCATTTCATAACTAAGTTTTATGTATTTTAGAAAATTAATAATATATTGTTTTTGTAATACCGCGTAAGCGACCAAATGAGCGAAGCGAATGCGATATGGAGCAATCAACATACTAGCTTTTTAATATGTGGATTGCGACACCAAGGTATAAAAAACAATATATTATTAATTTTCTAAATATAACATGTATTCTATAAGTTATGAATTATAATAAGATAAAAGTTATAAAAAATTAGCAAAAACACTTGACAAGTGCTAAAAAGTATTGTATTATAATATACGAAATTAGCAAACAACCAAAACGAGTGCTAAAATAAACTAACAATTCCCAAAACAAGGAGGAATAAAAAGTGTTAGAAGAAAGAAAAAAAAGAGTATTACAAGCAATAGTAGAAGAATATATTCAAACAGCAGAACCTGTAAGTTCAAATGCAATAATGAACTTAGAAGGGTTAGAATGCAGTAGTGCCACAATAAGAAATGAAATGGCAGAACTAGAAAAGATGGGATACTTAGAAAAACCACATACATCAGCAGGAAGAGTACCATCAGCGAAAGGATATAGATACTATGTAGATGAACTACTACAAGAAGATAAGATAACACTAGATGAAATTAAATATATTAGTGAGAAACTAGAAACAAAAGTAAATGAACTAGAAGAAATAACAAAAATAGCATCAAATACAATTTCAGAAATAACACATTACACAACAGTTTCAATAGGGCCAAGTTCAGAGGTACAAAAAATAGAAAATATAAAATTCGTATTATTAAGTCCAAGAATGATGATGGCTGTAATCCTAACAGATTCAGGATTAGTAAAAGAAACAATAATAAAATTTGATGAAGACATTACAGAAAATCAAGTTCAAACACTAAGTTATATGTTTAACAACAAATTAAAAGGAGAGCCAATAACAAAGATAGATAAACCATTAGAAAAATATTTGGTAGAAGAAATGAGTTATAGTGTAAACTTAATAAAGCCAATTATTGAGCAAATGAAAAAAGTCGTAGAAGAAGAAAGCGTACATTTAGAAGGAGCTAATAAATTATTTGAGCTACCAGAATTCAACAGTTTAGAAGTTGCAAAAAACTTTGTGAACATATTAGATGAAAAAGACCTAATGGCAGATATGTTAAACACAGGATTTGCAAAAGATATAAATGTATATATAGGTGAAGAAAACGAAAAAGAAGAATTAAAAGACTTTAGTGTAGTAACATTCAAGCATAGAATAGGAAATAAAGATTTGGGAACAATTGGAATAATAGGACCTAAAAGAATGGATTATGCAAAAGTAATTTCTGTAATGAAATATATTAGTAAAAAATTAAACAATGATAAAGATGATTCAGAAGATAATACAAATTAAAAGAAAGAAGGTATAAAATGGATAAAGAAGAAAATGTTGAAGAAGTTGAAAACAAAGAAGAAAATGATTGCATAATAGATCCAAAACAACAAGAACTTGATGAGCTAAATGACAGATATAAAAGAGTTATGGCAGAATTCGAAAATTATAAGAAAAGAAGTGGCAAGGAACGTGAAACATTATATAATTCAATACTTGGAGATATAGTTGAAGTATTTTTGCCAATAGTAGATAATCTTGAAAATGCTTTGAAAGTTGAAACACAAGATGTTGAATACAAAAAAGGCATAGAACTAGTATTAAAACAATTTAAGGATGTTCTAAAAACAAAAGGAGTTGAAGAAATTCCTGCAATTGGAGAAACTTTTGATCCAAGTTTACATGAGGCTGTAAGTAGTGTTCAAGACCCAGATAAAAATGCTCAAGAAATTGTGCAAGAATATAGAAAAGGCTACAAAATAGGTTCAAGGGTTATACGTCATTCTATGGTTGTAGTGGCTAATTAACATTAAAAGCACTAATCTGCACATTTTCAAAAGCTATTGTAAACATCAAGGTTAATTTAAAAAATAAAATAGTTATTAATTTTAAAAATATATATTGAGAGGACATAAAAGGGGACATATCTTATCCAAAGAGGAAATGACCCTAAATAAAGATGTGTCCCCACTAAAAGAAAGGAAGTAATTAATTATGGGAAAAATAATAGGAATCGATTTAGGAACAACAAATTCATGTGTAGCAGTAATGGAAGGAGGAGAACCAGTAGTAATACCAAATGCAGAAGGAAATAGAACAACACCATCAGTAGTAGCATTCTCTAAAAATGGAGAAAGATTAGTAGGACAAATAGCAAAACGTCAAGCAGTAACAAATCCAGAAAATACTGTTATATCAATAAAAAGAAAAATGGGAACAAACGAAAAAGTAGATATTGATGGAGATAAATTCTCACCACAAGAAATATCAGCAATGATATTACAAAAATTAAAAGCAGATGCTGAAAATTATTTAGGACAAAAAGTAACT
>CAKPDZ010000037.1 GCA_934149155.1 uncultured Clostridia bacterium
AAATCATTTTCTGTTAAATCAATACTTGATTCTTCTCCATCTTTTGTAATTATTATACTTTTAGCTACTTTTTTATAATCTGATATCTCAAATTTTACATTTTCTACTTTTGTACCATAATGGAATTGAACATCAAATTTTTTCAAGTATTCTATCATTGGTAAAATCATTGATTCATATTGATTGTATTTTGTAAATCTTAGTGCTGTGAAGTCTGGTAGTCCTCCAATATGATGTATAAATCTTTTTATATATAATTTCATTTCTAATGCACTATGCCAATTTTCAAATGCAAACATTGTTCTCCAATATAGCCAGAAATTTGAATTTAATACTTCGTCTGAAAAATAATCTGTTATCTTTTTGTCATATAATTCTTCATCTGGTGTAAAGAATAAATGCATTATTTCCATTGCACCTTTATCAGATATTGCAAACTTTTTATCTGTATGTGCATCTTCTCCACGATTTATTGTTGCTCTCATTAATGAATAGTTTGGATCTTCTTTATTTAGCCAATAATATTCATCAAGTACACTTACTCCTTCTGTTTCTATTGATGGAATTGAATGGAATAAATCCCACATACATTCAAAATGGTTGTCCATTTCTCTTCCACCACGCATTACATATCCTAATCCATCATAAAGATATCCATCACATGCTCCTCCTGGTATTGGTTCTTTCTCTAAAATGTGTACATTTTTTCCTTTCATTTGTCCATCTCTAACCAAGAAACATGCTGCTGATAATGCAGCTAATCCTGAACCTACTATATATGCAGATTTTTTGTCTACATCTGCTGGCTTTTTTGGTCTTGCAAAAGCCTCATAATTTCCACTACTATAATACATAGTTTATCAACCTCCTCATTTACTATGTGCTTTTATCCTACATATAATACACTAAATTTACAATAAACAAAAAAATGGATTTGTAAAGTTTTTTTACATAATCCACTTTTTGTCTAGTTTAGTTTACAATTTTTAATTTGACATTTTTTTAACAGCCTCTCTAAAACTACCTGATATCATAACATCTAGCTTTTTTATTATATTTTCTGGGCTTTCTTTCATTTCTGTAACAATCCAATTTTCTATTATTCCTGCAAATCCATATTTATAAAAGCTCGCAATAAATATTTTATTTTCTTTAGTAATATTATAATTTTGGGATAAATTTTCTACTATTTCTATAAATATTGTATTATATTGGTTAAATAAAAAATCTAGCAGTGTTTTTCTGCTTAATGAGTTATATGTTTTTATTATAAATTTTTTATTTTTTAACATATAATTTAATACATACCTAAAATTTTCTTGCCATGTTTCTATTGTTGTTTCTTTTTCTATTCTTTCTACTACTTCATTTGCAAAAATCCATTCTAATAAGTCATAAATATCTTTAAAATGGTAATAAAATGTTTGCCTGTTTATCCCACAATCATTTGTTATATCTGTTATTGTTATCTTATCTAAGTCTTTAATTTGTAGCATTTTTTTTAGCGATTGTGCCATTGCTCTTTTTGTGATATTTGACATTTTATCATCTCTCTTTCTTTTGTTCCATCTATTTCCCTTTTATAAAACTCAATATATCATTATAAATTTGCTCATATTCCTCTTCATTTAATATCTCATGTCTTAAATCTGGATATAATTTTCTTTCTGTATTTTCATATCCTAGCTTATTTAAAAATTTCTCTAATTGCTCGAATTTTTTATTATTTTGAATTACTGGATCATTGTCTCCTGCTATCAAAAATATTTCGAGTTCTTTATTTTGAACCTTATATAATTTTGTATCAAATGCTCTTTCTAATAATTTATATAAATTTATAAATCCATTTGTTGTAAATGTAAATCCACATAATTCATCTTCATTATATATACTTATATTATTAGTATTTTTAGAAAGCCATTCATTTTCTAACTTATACTCTTTATTATAAGAATTAAATGTCAAATAGTTCAAAATTTTATTAGACTTTTTTCCCATTCCTATAATTTTAAAAAAATATGCCATTGTAATTGCAAAAGGAGTAAATGAATTATGGGTTGGAGTTCCACATAATATTATTTTTTCTATTTCATTATCATATTTTTGCATATATCCCCTTGCAACTAATGTTCCCATGCTATGACTAAATAAATATATTTTATAGTTTGGATATTTATTTTTTATATAAAGTGTAACATCATGTAAATCATCTACTATAAAATTTGTATCCTCAGTATAAAAATATCCTAAATCATTTTTATTTTTCACACTATTTCCATGCCCTCTATGGTCATTTATTATACATATATAACCATTTTCAGTTAAATACTCCATAAATTGAAAATATCTTTCTTTATGTTCTGACATTCCATGTGAAATTTGTACAATCCCTTTAATCTCTCCTTTTGGAACTGTATATGCTAATTCTATTTTTAGTTCATCACTACTTGATTTTATCCAATCTTTTCTTATCATATTTTCCTCACTTTTTCTTTAATATACCATATTTTTTTGTTTTTTACTATATTTATATACATTTTTTTCACAGTTACTAATTTAATGTTACAATTCACAGCTAAATAATATGGATTCTAGAAAATTAATAATATATTTTCTTATAAACTGTAAATTGTAACAATTTAATGGTTTGAGTTAAATTTTTATACAAAACACTTTAAAATAAGACGTTAACTAGTAAATTAAAAATAAAGAGGAAAACTAAAATGTTCTCCCCTTTGTTTTTTGAAATTTAGCCTATTGTTTTTCTTCCAAAAACTTCTTAATATTCTTAGCAAAAATTTTTTTAATTATATGTATTTCTTCTTCATTGATTACCTGCGTAATAGTATATGTTTGAATAACATTATCTACCATCTTTATTTCTGAATACACTTCTTTATCAATCTCAGCTACAATATGAATTGCCTTTATATCATACTCTTTCGTTTTATCGACAATCCACTTAAATATTGGAAAAACGTCATAATAATACCATCTTTTATCATTACATCTTAAAAATTCTGCAAGTAACTCTTTTTTTACATTTTCAAGTATTGGATATTCAATCTTTATCACTCCATTTGAATCCGAAATTTCAATTACTTGCATATCAGCATTATAGTACTCTTCATATTTAGGACTTCCATTAGTTCCATCATCTTTAAGTTTTACTACATACTTTTTTACTCCTTCAATTTCTTCATTTTTTAGTATTCTATAATGAATTTCATTATCTGAAAACGGTTTAGATGTTGTGTTACGTCTTCCAATACTATACTCATTGATATTCTCCCAAATACAACTTTGTGAAAAATAATATTTTTTTCCAGATATGTCAATAATATCAAGCTGTACAAAATAGCCACCTATATTAGAGTGTATAATTTCTATTGGAAATACAATTTCATTGAATTCCCTAAACAAATCTTTAAATTTTTTTACTTTAATGTGTTTATATTTTTCTAGATTATATATCCATTCATAAATAACTTTTTGCGAATATTTTTTACAAAAGTCATCAGAAAAAAACACATCTTTATAAAAATTCGTTTTTTCTAAACTCTTCCGCATCACCGTTTTTTTCAACTTACTAAATTTCATTATTCTTCCTCCTTTGCAATTGCAAATTGATTTTTTACAGTTTTGCATATTATATCACGCAGGTCTACATAAGTCAATTGCTTTTTAGCGTGAACTTTCTATATATTTTTCACCTTTCCATACATCGGCTAAAGTTGTAGTTCTTAATCCATCTTGACTTTTTCCATATCTCTATTAATTTGTTTACTATATCTATCTTCCTCACTAAAAACGCAACCACAATATTTTTGCATATATAGTCCAAGCTCTCTAGCCTCTGTCTGTCCATCTCTAAAGCCTGGTCTAAAATCTCTATATAAAAATGTAAGATTATATTTCTGTGCCATTTCCTCTCCAATTTGTTTTAGAGCCTCGTGATTTTGATACGGACTTATTAACAAAGTTGTAGAAAACGTATCAAAACCATGTTCTTTAGCATATTTAGCAGTCTGTTCAAGACGAACTCTATAGCAATATTTAACACATCTATTTTCTAAATCATCAACAACATTTTTGCAAAAATCTCTTAATCCATAATTTTCATCAAAAATAGCATTTATTCCAATAGACTTTGTATACTCTTTTAATGTATCTCTTCTTGCCTTATATTCCATATATGGATGTATATTAGGATTAAACCAATATACAGTTGGCTCTACGTTTTCTTCTCTTAAGCTTTTTATACAGTACACACTACATGGTGCACAACAAGTATGTAATAGTAATTTCATTTTCTATCTTCTCCTATCTCTGCACATTTGAGACCGGTTCTCTGCTGTGCATTTTACATAATTTTAGTTTGATAATCATATCCTAAGTGCTCATAAGCCGTTGGCATAACCATTCTTCCTCTAGGCGTTCTTGCTATAAATCCTATTTGAATTAAATATGGTTCATAAACATCTTCAATTGTATCTATTTCTTCACCTAAAGAAACTGCAATAGTTTCAATCCCAACAGGTCTCCCCTGATATTGAGTTATCATAACTTCCAATATTCTTCTATCAACATCATCTAAACCAAGTTCATCTATTTCAAGCTGATTTAAAGCATGTTTTGTTATCTTTAGATTAATATCTCCATCTCCTAAAACTGCTGCATAATCTCTAACTCTTTTTAACAATCTATTTGCAATTCTTGGAGTTCCTCTAGATCTTCTTGCTATCTCCATAGCTGATTCATCATCTATTTTAACATCTAAAATCTTAGCAGATCTTTTAACAATTATCTGCAAATCTTCCGGTGTATATAGTTCCAACTTATGTATAATTCCAAATCTATCTCTTAATGGGGTAGTAAGAGAACCTGCTTTTGTTGTAGCTCCGATTAAAGTAAATTTAGGCAAATCGATTCTAATTGACTTTGCACTTGCACCAGAACCGATAACAATATCTAATGTATAATCTTCTAACGCTGGATATAAAATCTCTTCTACATTTTTACTTAATCTATGTATCTCATCAATAAACAACACATCATACTCTGATAATGTAGTCAAAATTGCAGCTAAATCACCCGGTTTCTCAATAGCAGGACCTGAGGTCACTTTTATATTTGAATGCATTTCATTTGCAATTATATTAGCAATTGTCGTTTTACCAAGTCCTGGAGGTCCATAAAATAAACAATGATCTAGCGAATCTCCTCTTTTCTTGGCTGCCTCTATATATATTCTCATATTTTCTTTTACTTTTGTTTGACCTATATATTCATCCAAAGATTGAGGTCTTAATGATTTTTCTAATCTTTCTTCCTGCATGTTCTCTAACTCTGGTCTTATCACATTATCATTCTCTTCCATAATCGTACTAATCCTTTCATTTTATATCAGTTTCTATATCTTTCTCTAATCTTATTATATATTTTTCTTATCAGCTTTTATCATTGATTTTCTGTGAAAATTATAACAAATTTGTTCTATTTTTTCAATATATTTATATATTTAATAATGAACCGCTCGGAACCATTCTTATTGTACATTTAGGAACCGGTTCCGAAATGTGCAAAAAATGCACAGCAGAGAACCAGTCTTGAATGTGCAAAAAAATGCACAGCAAAAAAACAGTACCAGCGGTGCAATTTTAAGAAAGGAAGTTGCAATTTGCGAACTATAAAGATACTATTTTTTAACACCATCATTTTATTATTTAGTTCAGTAATTCTCCAAATCATAAATATGTTTTTTAGCATATTTATTTCAAATACAATTGGAGAAGAAGCTGTCGGAGTTTTTACGCTAGTAATGTCTGTTTATGCGTTTGGAATAACGCTTGCATCTGCCGGTATAAATATTTCAGCTACAAGAGTGGTTTCTGAAGAACTTGCCTGTAATAATGAAGTTGGTGCTAAAGAAGCAGCTAAAAGATGTTTATTTTTTAGTTTGATTTTTGGAATTTGTGCTAGTTTAATTTTCTTTTTTCTAGCTGATTTCATAACTGTTCATTGCTTACATAGTCGCATTAGCAAAAATGTAATTTATCTAATTTGTATTGCACTTCCTTTTATTTCAATGTCCTCTGCTGTGAATGGCTATTTTACCGCAGTAAGACGTGTTTATAAAAATGCAATTGCAAAATTTGGAGAAGAATTTGTCAAAATTTTTTTTACAGCTATTTTATTAAAATCTTTTATGCCTGATGGAATCGATTATGCTTGCTATTCTTTAATTTTAGCAGATGTAATATCAGAAGTAACCTCTTTTTTACATCTGTATTATTTGTATTTAAGAGATAAACGTGGCTCACTTGTTGAATCAAGATACAAAGACTTAGACGGCTATAACAAACGTATTTTGCGAATTACTATTCCTGTTGCGTTAACATCTTATTTGCGTTCTGGCTTATCTACCGCAAAGCAATTAATTATTCCATTTAGTTTGCAAAAAAGTGGCATGAATTCTTCAAATTCGCTAATTGCTTATGGAATTGTTAATGGTATGGCTATGCCAATTATAATGTTTCCAGTAAGTTTAATTATAAGCTTTAGCAGCTTACTTGTACCTGAATTTTCTAGATGCTACGCTCAAAAAAAATATTCAAAAATAAAAGTAATATCAGTTATAATTCTAACTTGTACACTAATATTTGCAATAATTATATCTATCTTAATTTTTATATTTTCCGATACTTTAAGTATATGGATATATAATAAATCAGAAATTGCAAAATATCTTAAAATTCTTTCACCTTTAGTTGTTATAATGTATCTAGATATTGTAATAGACAGCATTTTAAAAGGATTAGATGCACAAGTTGATGTTATGGCAGTCAATATATTTGATTGCCTAATTAGCATTACTTTTATTTATTTTCTAGTTCCTATTCTTGGTTTTAGCGGATATATAATTTCGATTTTTATTAGTGAGATTATTAATTTTAGTTTAAGCGGATATAAATTACTACGAATATTAAAAAAATTTGATTTAAAACCTAATTTAAAAATGCGCAAAACAGAACCGGTCCCAAATGCTCAGTGAGCAAAACAGAACCGGTCCCAAATGCGCATTTTTTTAATTATATAATTCTACTAAAGCGTGAATTGATTTATCATCTTGACTTTTTACAACTACAAAATGTTTTCCATTTTCAAAACTGTATTTGCAATTTACTGTTTCTCCAAGTTTTATTTCTTTTTTATATGTAATTCTAATGTTATTTAGATTCCCTTTATTATATACTTCTTCTGGCAATGCTTCATTTGCCAAATCAACATAATTTAAATTATGCATATGATCATTTACGTCTATATCTGCTTTTCTTACTTTATATTCCGCTTCTGATTGATATTTATTAGGTTCACGCATTTTAGGAAAATCCTCATTCGGTGAATCAAATGCAAACATATCTAATTCTGGTTGATATTTTTTTAATAATTCATCATCAATTCTAACTATTTTTCCTTTTATTGTATCTACAAGTACCCATTTTGATGATGCTAAAATAATTACATTTCCTTGTTCATCAT
Source organism: uncultured Clostridia bacterium (assembly GCA_934149155.1). Lineage (GTDB taxonomy): Bacteria > Bacillota > Clostridia > TANB77 > CAG-508 > CAG-269. Next base: position 7,543 of record CAKPDZ010000037.1, read on the forward strand.
ATACTTTAAAATCACGATATGCATAACATCTAATAGCATTTTTTGACCATGTTGTTGCTTTTATTTTTTCTCCATAATTAGGTCTTCTTATAACTCGCAATTTCCATTCAATTATTATCCAACTTAAATGTGTTTGTGGAATATCTAAAATTCCATATCCTGCCAAATCTGAATGTTTTCCTCCTACATCTTCTAAATAACTTAATATCGCCTTATTAGTAGCTTTATTTTCTCTATTTATATCTGATAATTTTATTCTATATTCATTTTCTACTATCATTATATTGTCACTTCTTTCTTATAATTTATAAATTTTTGAGCAAAAAAGAACCATTCTTGGGACAAAACAGAACCGGTCCCAAATGCGCAGTGAGCAAAACAGAACCGGTCCCAAATGTGCCAAATGTGTATATTAATATCCTGGCTTCTCTAATAATCTAAACATATTCTTTTTATACTTTTCAACACCTGGTTGATTAAATGGATTTACTCCTAATATCATTCCTGACATTGCACATGCTTTTTCGAAGAAATAGATTAAATGTCCTATAGTTTCTTCTTTTAGAGCTGGTATTTCAATAACTATATTAGGTACATCTCCAGAAACATGTGCTTCTATTGTTCCTTCCATCGCTTTTTTATTTACATAGTCTAGACCTTTTCCTGCTAAATAATTTAGACCATCTAAATTATCTTCCTCTTCTTGGATTGTTATGTCAGATTCTGATTTTTCTATTCTTATTACTGTTTCAAATAAGTTTCTTCTTCCTTCTTGTATATATTGTCCCATTGAATGCAAGTCTGTTGTAAAGTCTACTCCTGCAGGGAATATTCCTAATTGATCTTTTCCTTCACTTTCTCCATATAGTTGTTTCCACCATTCTGTAAAATAATGCATTTTAGGTTCATAGTTTACTAATATTTCTGTATTTTTGTATAATTTATATAAAATATTTCTAACTACTGCATATTGATAACATGCATTGTATTTTAAGTTTGAGTCTTCATATTTTTCTTGTGCTGTTCTTGCCCCTTCCATTAGTCTGTCTATGTCTATTCCTGCAACAGCTATTGGTAATAGTCCAACTGGTGTTAATACTGAATATCTTCCTCCAACATTGTCTGGTATAACAAATGTTTCATATCCTTCTGAATTTGCAAGTGTTTTTAATGCTCCTCTTTCTTTGTCTGTTGTAACATATATTCTACTTCTTGCCTCTTCAATTCCATATCTGTTTTCTAACATTTCTCTGAATATTCTGAATGCAATTGCTGGCTCTGTTGTTGTTCCTGATTTTGATATTACATTTACTGAGAAATCTTTTGTTCCTAGTAATTCTATTAAGTCATTTATGTAGTTAGGACTTAAATTGTTTCCTACATATAATATTTGTGGATGTTTTCTTTTTTCTTCTGTTAACATATTGTCAAATGTGTTTGTTAAACTTTCTATTACTGCTCTTGCTCCTAAATATGATCCTCCAATTCCTATTACTACTAATACTTCTGAATCTTCTTGAATTCTCGCTGCAGCTTCTTTTATTCTTTTGAATTCTTTTTTGTCATATTTTGTTGGTAAATCTATCCATCCAACAAAATCTTTTTCATCATTTGCTCTTTTGTGTAACTCTTGATGTATTTGTTCCACCTTTTCTTTGTATTTCATAATTGCTTTTTGTTCTATTCCTGTGTTTTTTAAATTTAGTTTTAAATTTAACATACTAATTTTCCTCCTTTAGTTCATCAATAATAACTTTATAATCAGATGCCATAAGTATTGCTGTTCCTGCAACTAAAATATTTGCACCTGCATTTTTAACTCTTGGTGCTGTTTTTAAGTTGATTCCTCCATCAACTTCAATATCTATTTCTAGTCCTTTACGCTCTATATATGACTTTAATTCTGATATTTTTGCCAACATATCTGTTATTAGTGTCTGTCCTCCTTTTCCTGGTTCTACTGTCATTACTAAACACATATGAATATATGGCAAATATTCATATACTTCTTCTATTGGTGTTTCTGGCTTTATTGCAATTCCTACTCTTGAGCCTTTTTCTTTTATTAATTGAATATTTTTCATAACATCTTCTTTATCTTTGCAAGCTTCTAAATGAAATGTTATAATATTAGGCTCTACTGCTGAAAATACTTCTATTCCTGTTTCTACGTCTTTTACCATTAGATGTATATCCATTGGTAAATTTGATATTCTTCTTATATATGTACTGTATTCTAACATATTATGATATGTGTCTTTTTCTACAAATTCTCCATCCATTACATCTATATGAAAATAGTCTGTTTTTGACTTTTCTAATGCTAAAAATGTTTCGGCTTCTTTTCCTTTTTCTACTGTTAGGATTGATGTTGATACTTCTACCATCTTTTTTCCTCCTTTTTCCATTTATATTTTACTATTAGTTCTTTGAAATATCAAGACTTTATATTTTATTTTTTTAATTCTATGTTACTAAATAGTTGCAATTCACAGCAAAAACCCTATACTTTGGTTCACAACCTTGTATAGGGTATAATTTATATATTAGGTTTATCCACCACAATAAAATTAGCAAAATTCTCAGACATCTTATTACCATACTTATCAAAAAGCTCAAACACGACTCTATAAGTACCAACACCAAGAGAATCAGAAAAAGCAACTTTATAACTGCCATCACCGTTATCATTTACAGTAATCTTTTTAGAATTTTCCGTAGCAGAATAATCAAAATCACTTGTCTTTTCTACAACAGATACTTTAATAAAAGGATCCTCTAGTTGTCCAGAGCAATTAGTATTAATTATTCTAACTTCCTCTTTACCTTTTGTAATTAATTGAAGTTTATCTTCAGCTAAATTTTCGCTATTATCAATACTAACATCTAGGCCATAATTATCTGAATAATCAATAATAGTTAATGGAACATCTATCCACCCTGCAATGTTTCCATTTAATAAATCATTTTGTGCAAAAGCATATTCAAATTTAATTTTATAGTTTCCTGCTAACAATTGATTTTGTTCTAAAACATTTTTCATATCCATTTGGAAATCAAAATTATAACTTGTACCGCTGTCCGTGCAATTATCTAAAAACTTGCATTGTGTTGTTCCATTTACAATTGTACAAGTATTACCATTCAAATTAATTCCACTACCAATCGGAATATCCACTTGCTTACCTTCTGCATTATATATTTTTATATTTCCATATAATTGTTTTCCCTCTCCATTAAATGTTTGAACAGTTCCGGCTGATTTTATTGTAACAACTCCATTTGGTTCATATTTTTCTAATTCAGTATTTATACTGCTAGGTTTAAACACTACTTGTGAAATATTAATTTTGTTAGTATTTTCTATTTGTTCAGAATCAATCCAACTTTCATTATCTAAAATATTAATCATTGAATAATAACTTCCTGCCTTAATAGATGCATTATTATTTATAATATTTGCAAAACTTACAATAAATCTGAAGCTTTCACTATAATTATATAATGTATCACCTGTAACACCATTAACTTCTTTTGTTACTCCATCTGCAAATTGTAAATTCGAAATCTGTTTAAATGTATTTCCATCTTCATCTTTGAATAAAGATAAATTTACACTATCAGTATCTGTATTTACAACATAATTATAATTTTTACCATTATAAATCATTAATATTTCTGTTCCACTTGGAATTGTTGTAACTGTTTGTTTATCAGTCTTTAATACAAATTGCCTACTTATATTAGCATATTTATTGGGATTAGTTGAATTTTTATAAAACTCATAATTTAATTCTACATCTTGAGTATAGCTTCCTATTTCTAATATACTAATATCTTCTGCTGAACTTCCAATATTATCGCCAATTGATCCAGTATATATTTTGTCATTAATATTTGTTGATTTGATTTCTACAAAATTTGAAATTTCAACATCCTGTTCAATATAGTAATAAGAGTAATCACTTTTTTGTGATAATATTGTATATTTGCTTTCACCACTAATAATTTCATCACTTGATTGACTTTGAGCTCTAGCAGTTGAAGCACCTTTTACTTTTATATATGGATGATTAATTCCTCCTACTATAACATTTTTGCCATTAACAATACTTGGTGTTAAAAGCAATTTAGTAGTTCCTGTAATATCACCACCAATTGTAAAACAAATATTACTATCTAAATATAATTCTCCACCACCATTGAAATTCCCTGTAATTTCTTCATTATTAGAAAGCTTTAAACCGCTTTCTTCTGGAATTGACATATTCTCAACATCTTTAAGTCCATTATCTATAATTACATAGCTATTTTCTAAAAACACATTTTTCCAATTTTGGATTTTGCCTGCTGTTTTATAGCAGACTTCTTCATTTGCATCTTCAAAATTGATAAACATCAAATTTGCATCTTCTGTTCCTATCAATTCTTTAATATTACCTCCTGTTATTTTTACAATCGGAGGATTTACAATTGTATCTGTATCAGAAGGATTTTTAAAACCTATTTGCAATTTAGAAATAGTAGCATTTCCGCCTATTTGTAAATAATTATTTTTTGCCAATTCTGATATAATTGTAGAATCTTTTGCAACTAGTGGATTCCAAGTTCCAGAGTTTAATATTACACTAGATAAGTTTCCATATAATACATTCATCTCTTCATCTGTTCCAACATTCTCTGTAGCTTCAAAAGAACCTGTAGAGAAAAAACTTAAATCTGCTAAATTCAAATATGTTTTCGTTGTAACATCAGTTCCGTGAATATCAGTAATATTATCTTCTGGCAAATATTTTATATTTATGTTATCAAATCTTAATGAAGAATATATTTCAATTTCTTCGTCTTTGGCACCTAAATATAAAGTATATTTTTTATCATCACTACTAGTTATTGTTACTGGTTTATTGCTTCCTGTTTGATACCCCAAATAATCAGAAGAATAGTTTTTATATGTACCTTCATTATCTACTGCAAATTCTGTCCCTTCTGCATTATAATTTATTTCGTATAAATCTCCGCATAATACAAATACATTATCATAAACTGTATTATTAGCATTTTCTTCTATTAATTCATATGCTCTTTTTAATGTTGCAACAGCATCTTCGGAACTCGTACCATAATATTCATCTGAGCTTTGCTCTACTTGTCCATTTTCTGCACTTGCATTCTCTCCATTATTAAAAATATGATACTCATCATAATACATTTTATCATATGGACTTCTTACATAAATAGCTTTTCCATAAATTGCTGTTACCTCTATTGCAGTTACACCTTTAGGAACATTATACAAACCATTTTGTGCATATATTGTATTAAGATTTTCTGTTACTTTTTTTCCGTTTTGTGTCAATTCTGTTATTTGCCAGCCAGTTAATACCATTTTATATGAATGTTCATCTATTTCTGTTGTTCCACCATCAAAATTCATTTCATTTTTACTTAATACAATTTTTCTATTTGTATTATTGGCAATTTTTTGAGTAGTTACAACACTTTTGCCAGTCCCTTTTCCTGAATTATAAGTCACCTGTATTTCAGTAGTTTCTTCAGCTTTTGATTTTGGTACTAATCCTTTTATTGCCACAATTACTAATGTAATAACAAATAATATAATTAAAAATTTAAATCTTTGTTTTTTTAACATTTTGATTTCATTCCTTTCTAAAAAAGATGTAACCGCGTTTTAAATGAAATTTGACGCAGACCAAAATTGTATTTTTAATCTATTCCTCTCCAACATTAAAATCATAAGCCCTAATATAATTAGAAGTCGTTGAAGCATTTAACTGTGTAGTCTCTCCAGCATTAATTGCATTTACAAAAGCCATCATTGTGGCAATTTCGTTACCACTTTCATCAATTAAAACTATCTTTAACTTTTTCAACTCTGTTTTTTGTTCTGTTTTATTTGTAACATCAGCCAAAAGTGTTGTCATTCCACCTTTTTCTGTAAGTTGAATATTAGAAATTAACAATCCATTTACAAGTTTTGCCTCATTCAATTTAGTACTTTTATTTATACTTATTCCATCATCCATTTTTTGAACATATGACTCTTCTTCTGTTGAAGTTGGTTGTGCATCTTTTTTATTAACCTTTATTATAATTGCTATTAAAACTATTATAAAAACTACTATAAATGCAACAATAACTTTTAATTCTTTCCTTCTTTTTGCATGTTTATTTGCCAAGTTATTTCACTCCTTTAGTTTTGAAAAAATAGATCTCTGACATATCTATTTTAAAATCAGTTTCTATTTTTCCTCTAATCATAACTAAATTATTTTTAGTTATATTCTGATAGCAGTAATCTGCTAACTTATCATATGCTTTAACTATAATAACAGATTCATTTTCTAATTTTAATTCAAATTCTATAATTGAATCATGTTTTCCTCCAATTGCAAAACGAAAATTAACCTTATTAATTATAGTTCCTAATAAAAAACATTCATTCATAATTATCCTTTTTGTATAATATATATATTCATTAAGATTACTAACATATATTATACTGTTTCATTTTTACCTTTTTAGAAAAGGAAGGAATAAATCTCTTTATTACTAACACTTTGCTGTATGTATTCCGTAAAATACATAATCTGAAATAGTATTAGAGTGTGAGACGCGAACCTATATTGTTGTTGGTGTTAGTCGGATTGTTGTTGTTGCGAGTAGCCGCGGTTTTGGTATTGTCCGTATTGTAGTTGCCACCACGGTTAGTACGGTACCTAGAAGAGTTCGCCTCTTTCGATTTATCCCTAATCTATATTTTTAACGTTAAAAGCTTTTTCAATATAGAATAATTTATTTGACAAATTATAAATATCTGCCCATTTTATATATCCTATATGTCCAGCCAAATATCTTTTGGC
>CAKPDZ010000038.1 GCA_934149155.1 uncultured Clostridia bacterium
AAAAAAGTGAAAATTTAGAATTAAAAACTACTAAAGACGGTACATTCTTTAAACAAGATTTATTTATATATGATTAAATTAAAAGAGGGGCGTACTAAAATAGCTTTCCCCTCTTTTCTTGAATTGATTTTATGTTTAAGAACATTCTTTTTTCGGAATTAATCCTTTTTTATTAAAGATGCTGGCATTTTTGGTTGATGTCCTACCCAAATTGTCATGCATGCTGTATTTGTAGCTTTAGCATATTTTTCTGCCATTTTTGCTAATAATTTCATCATAATTAATTCCCCCTTCTTTTGTAAAATTTATATAACATAAGAGTAGTTGCAATGACTCTTATATTATCAATATTAAATGTTTGCATATACTTCATGTCCATATTTATTATTAGTAATTTTATATGCAAGTCTAGTTATTGTTAATGTTTGTACAAAATCTCCAAATATTATTATTCCTGATATTACTGGATTGTTAATAAAAATAGCTATAATAAATTCTAATGTTAAAATAATATATGAAAATATTTGCTTTTGTTTTCTTTCCTTTTGAGTTAAAATTGGTACATTTTCAGTATCCGCTGGAGCATATAGTTTTATCATTATCATACAAAATCCCCATATAACAGCCAATGTAATATATTTAATAGCTCCTGTTAAAACAATATATTTGCCTAGTAATGCAGATCCACTATATAGTAATAAAGTATATACTATACAACCAAAATGCGTTTTCATATGTACTCCACCTGAAAAACATCTATATGGTGCTACTATTAGAACAGACATTAATGTAAGTTTAAATATTCCTAAAAAATATGCAATTATTAGAATTATAATTCCTTTAGGTAACTCTCCAATTATATTTTGTAAACCATACATTATTATCTCTGCTCTTTCGTCATCAATCTCTGGCATTTCTTTTCGTATTCGATTTGTTAAAAACGTACAAAACTTGTCTACCAATTTTTTCACCTCACTCTTTATCCTTAGTTCATTTATAATTTACTACTTTTTCCCCTATTTTTTCATTTACTTTATAAAAAGAAATTCATATTTCATAAATTATTACTTTTTTTATTTTTGTATATGATTTTAATAGTTTTGTATAATTTTATAAATACAGCAAAAAAAACAGAAGATTTTACTCTTCCGCTTCTTTAACTTAAATATTTATATCTCTTAAAATACACCATGTTCCATTACTTTCTGGTAAACATTTAAATGTCATCTCCTCTTTAGAAACAGGATGTTGAATCGTAAGCTCATAAGCCCATAATGCAATTTGTTTTCCTCTTCCTCTTGTTCCATATTTTTGATCTCCGAAAATACTATGACCTGCATGAGATAATTGCACTCTTATTTGATGATGTCTTCCTGTATGAAGATTTACTTTAACCAAAGATAAATCCTTTACTTCATTATATGCTAATACTTCATAATATAATTTCGCAAGTTTGGCATTCTTTTTTTCAGGGTTTACAACTTTACTAATATTATTTCTTTCATCTTTATATAAGTAATCTTCTAATGTTCCTTTTGCTTTTTCAAATTCACCATCTACCACTGCTAAATACTTTTTCTTAAATATTTTTTCTCTTACTTGATTACTTAACCTTGAAGCTGCTTTTGATGTTTTTGCAAAAACCATTACCCCTCCAACTGGTCTATCTAATCTATGTACTAAGCCAAGATAAACATTTCCTGGTTTATTATATTTTTCTTTTAGATAGTCTTTTATTATTGTAAGCATATCTAAATCTTCTGTTTTATCTGCTTGTGACGGAATATTAGGATCTTTTCTAACTACAATAATATGATTATCTTCATATAATACTTTTAAATTCTGCATCTTAGTTCTCCCATCTTCCAAAAATTCCACAAGGTAAAACTAATTTTGAATTTTCCATTGGCAATCCGATTTCTCCTGATGATACTTTTCCTTTATAATTTTTAGAAACTGTTAAATTCAAAATATTTTCTAATACTTTACTTGAAATTCCTGTAGTATATGAATTTATTAAGAAAAATAATGGCTTATCTGAAAGTACCTTTGTACATAAATCTACTAAATCATATATATTGTTTTCAAATTGCCATACTTCTCCATTTGCCCCTCTTCCATAAGATGGTGGATCCATTATTATAGCATCATATTTATTTCCTCTACGAATTTCTCTATTAACAAATTTTACAACATCATCAACAATATATCTAACTGGTCTTTCTGCTAATCCAGATGATGCAATATTTTCTTTTGCCCATGTTACCATTCCTTTTGAACTATCAACATGGCAAACTGACGCGCCTGCTGCAGAACAAGCAACTGTTGCTCCTCCAGTATATGCAAATAAATTCAATACTTTTATATCTCTATTGGATTTTCTGATTTTATCCATCATCCAATCCCAATTAACAGCTTGCTCTGGAAATAACCCTGTATGCTTAAATCCCATTGGCTTTATATTAAATGTTAATTCTTTATATTTTATTTGCCATTGATTTGGCATTTTTTTCTTATATTCCCATGCACCACCACCTGTTTTGCTTCTATGATATGTTGCATTTATATTTTTCCATTTTTCTGGATATGTTTTTTCTTTCCAAATTATTTGTGGATCAGGTCTTGCTAAAATAACCTCTCCCCATTTTTCTAATTTCTGTCCATCTGCCATATCTAATATTTTATAATCATTCCAATTATTTGCTATATTCATTTTTTCCTCACTTTCATCATCTTCTATTATACTAAATTTTCCCACTACTTTCAAGTTTTTTTAGCTGTTTCTTAGTTTCTTCATATCCCATCTTATATAATGAATTAATTTGAGTTGAATCAAGTAATGCAACTTTTTTTAGATTAATATTTATTAAATGGTCTATTCCTGCTTTTTCATACATTGACAATTCTCTCCCCTGTAGTTCCATAGCTCTTGCTGCAACCTCTACAATATTTTTACAACACTGATTTTTCTCTAAAATAGTATCAAATGCTACTCCGAAAACTTCATTTGCTCCTATATCTTTTAAGCCTTTCCATGGCAAGTTTTCTCTAGTACCTCCATCTATTAATTGAATTCCATCATATCTACATGGTGAAAATACAACAGGAAAACTACAACTTGCTCTTACAGCAGTTGCTATTGGTATATCTGTAATATATTTTGTATTATCTAAAAGATTTGCTCTGATTTCTTTTGATGACGCTATATAAACTGTTCCTTTTTGTAAATCTACCATTGAAATCATTAATGGCATTTTTATTTGATTTATATTTTCAATTTTACTGTCTTCATATATTTCTTTTATAATTTTTTCTATAACTTTTCCACTATTTAAGCCATCTATCACTAGTTTTCTAGTAAATAATAGTCCTAATATCATTTTTAGGATTTGCTTCCACTCTACATATGTTATTTTTTTGCAATATCTCTTGAACATTTTCCACATGTCATCACTACTATATCCAAGTGCATACATTGTTGCTATTATGCTTCCTGATGAAGCTCCAGATACACAGTCAAATTTTATATTTTTTTCTTCAAATGCCTTTAACGCTCCAATATGCGCCGCTGCTTTTATTCCTCCTCCAGATAATGCTAATCCTCTCATAAAATCCTCCTTTTATAGTAAGATTTTATGCTAGCTCTAACCCGAAAAGAACCAGTAATAATATGACTTTTTTATACTTTTGTATAAAGAAATAAGATATTATATTCTAATGTACTGTGCCATTCTAATAATCTCATAAATCATAAAAAAATTAACCCCTGTAAGAATAAAAAAAGAAATTACTGCAAAAGAAAATATCTTATGCTTTTTTAAAAATTTCATATAAAAACCCCCTTCAAACAACTTGTCCGTAATACTATATATATGTAAAATTTTCAAATATATTCTTTTAAAAAGATATTTTTCATCGCAGTAATCTACAAACTTTTCTATTTATTCAATTCATCTAATATTTTTTGAGCCAAACTTTCATTTATTCCTTTTATTTTAGTCAACTCATCCAAATTAGAAGTTTTAATTTTCTCTACACTTCCAAAATGTTTTAACAAAGTCAATTTTTTTACTTCGCCAATCCCCTCAATACTATCTAAATCAGATTTTGTAATATCCTTATCTCTTAATTTTCTGTGATATGAAATAGCTGTATCATGTACTTCATCTTGAAATTTGGTTATTAAATTCTTTAATTTCTCTGATATCTCTAATTCATTTCTATTCTCATCCATTAAAGCTCTTGTTTGATGTTTATCGTTTTTTACCATACCAAAAACCGGTATATCTAACTCATATTTAGCAATCGCCATTTTAGTAGCACGTATTTGTGTAATTCCTCCATCGGCAAATATCGCATCTGGAAGTCTTCCAAATCCAGTAGAACTGCTATCTATAGAATGTTTTAATCTACGAGTTATAACCTCTTGCATACATCTAGGATCATCCTGCCCATATACTGTTTTTATTTTAAATCGTCTTGATAAATTTCTTTTTATAACTCCATCATACATTACACACATTCCTGCAACTAAGTATTCTCCAGATATATTAGAAATATCATATGTTTCAATCTTTCTAGGTAATTTATCTAAACCTAAAACTTCTTTTAATTCTACTAAAATTTCACTCTTATCTCTTTCTTTATTTTCTAATGTTATTTTAGCATTATTATCTGCCATTTCTACAAATCGTAGTTTTTCCCCCTTCTTAGGAGATTTTATTTCAACTTTTCTTCCCGCTTCTTTAGTTAGCCATTCTTCTATTACCTCTTTGTCTTCCAGTTCTTCTCTAACCATTATTTTATTAGGAAGATTTTGATTATCCAAATAATATTGTTTTATAAAACCAGATATTATCTCTTTATCATCCATTTCTTTTAAATCATTAAAGAAATAATGGTCTCTCCCCACCATTTTGCTTCCACGTACAAAGAATATTTCTACACATACCTCGATTTCTGATTTTGCAATACCTATGACATCAATATTATTCTCCGAAATGTTAGAAACCTTTTGTTTTTCATTTACTCTTTGTATTGCTAACATTCTGTCTCTAATATATGCTGCTTTCTCAAAATTCATTTTGTCAGCTTCTTCTAGCATTTGTTTTTGTAAATCTTTTAAAACTTTGTCAACTTTTCCATCTAATATATCTATTATTTCATCAATTTGTTTTCTATAATCCTCTTTAGAAATATATCCCATACATGGTCCTAAACATCTATTTATATGATAATTCAAACATGCTCTTGTTTCTGATCTAAAATTTTTACATTGACGAATCTTATATTTTTGTTTTATAAAATCAACCATCTCTTTTGCTGAACCTGGGTTTGCATATGGTCCAAAATATTTTGAACCATCATTTACAATTCTCCTTGTTATTACTACATTAGGATAATCTGATTTTACATCAACTTTTATATATGGATATGTTTTGTCATCTTTTAATAATACATTAAATCTAGGTCTATTTTTCTTTATCAAATTACATTCTAATATTAATGCTTCTGCTTCATTATCAACTACTATGTATTCAAAATGGTCTATTAATGATACCATCCTTTTTATTCTTTCTGTTTTTTCAGTTTTTCTAAAATATGATCTTACCCTATTTTTTAAATTAACCGCTTTTCCTACATATATTATTCTGTCATCAACATCATGCATAATATATACACCAGGTTTATCTGGCAACATTTTTAATTGTTCTTCTATATTAAACATTTCTCTTCACCTACTCTATTATGATAAACTATTTTTATGCATTTTGCAAGATATTATAACTTAATTTTTTTGCAATTTACTACTAATTTATATAGATTTTAGAAGATTAATAATATATTGTTTTTGAAATACCGCGTAAGCAACCAAATGAGCAAAGCGAATACGATATGGAGCAATCTACATACTAGTATTTTTAATATGCAGATTGCGACACCAAGGTATAAAAAAACAATATATTATTAATTTCCTAAATCTTTATAAGCTTTAAATATAAACAAAAATTTATTAAATATCTAAGAATAATAAAAAAACTCTTGTAACTTTTTGAATTTTGCTATAATATATTACAGTAAATTGAAATATGCAAAAATAATTATTAAAAAGCGCCAGGACTGTTATCAGTTGACGAGGTCTAGAGTTATCGAAAAATTCGGCGGATGCTCTAGTGGATAGCTTAATCCAAAGTATTAATAAAAAACTAGTAGTGATACTAAAACAAACATTAATACATAAGCTATAGTATATTTCAATTCCACAAAATTCATTTTTAAAGGAGGTTCTGCTTATGTGTGGAATTATTGGATATATAGGACATAAAAAAGCCAGTCCTATATTAATTAATGGTCTTTTAAGACTAGAATATAGAGGATATGATTCAGCAGGAATTTCTACTGTTGAACCTGATGGTCTATCTATAATGAAAGATAAAGGTAGAGTAAAAAACCTTTATAATTTAAAAGGAATTGATGATTTGAAAGGAACTATTGGTATTGCTCATACAAGATGGGCAACACATGGAAAACCATCACAAGAAAACTCTCACCCACATTTAGATAATAGCAAAAGTTTTGCTGTTGTTCATAATGGAATTATTGAAAATTATAATGATTTAAGAAAATTTTTAACTGATAAGGGGTATACTTTCTATTCTCAAACTGATACAGAAGTTATCCCAAATCTTATTCACTATTACTATACTAGTGATACCAAAAATGATGATTTAAAAGTTCTACGTGCCGTTCAAAAAACTTGTATAGATTTAAAAGGAAGTTTTGCACTTCAAATCATTTCAAAATTCATGCCAGATAATATGATTGTAATAAGAAAAGATAGTCCACTTGTTATCGGAAAAGGTGATGGAGAAAACTATATTTCTTCTGACATACCTGCAATTTTATCATTTACTAAAGATTTTTATTTATTAAATGATTATGAATTTGCTGTACTTTCTAGAGATAATATTGACTTTTATGATATAAATCTAAATAAAATTGTAAAACCAGTAAAAAGCATTGATTGGGATGCTACTAGTACTGATAAAAATGGTTATGAAGATTATATGTTAAAAGAAATTTATGAACAACCAAATGCAGTTAGAGAAACAATCGGCTCTCGTTTACCAGAAAATGAAAATTGCCATTTTGATGATTTAAAATTTACAAAAGAATTTTTATCATCTATAAATAAAATTTATATAGTAGCATGTGGCACTGCAATGCATGCCGGACTTTCTGGAAAATCAGCTATCGAAAAACTTTGTCATATTCCTGTAACTGTTGATATTGCATCAGAATTTAGATATAGAGATCCTATTATTGATAAAAATACTTTATGTATTTACATTTCTCAATCAGGAGAAACTGCTGATACAATTGCAGCATTAAAATTATCAAAATCAAAAGGAGCTACTACATTAGCAATTTCTAATGTTATTGGAAGTTCTATTACACGAGAAGCTGATTACTGTATTTATACACATGCCGGTCCTGAAATTGCAGTAGCTTCAACAAAAGCGTATACTTCTCAAGTTGTATTATTAAATATTTTAGCTGTATATTTTGCAGAAATATTAGAAAGTACATCTGAATTACAGTTAAAAAATATTAAAACTGAAATTCTAGCTCTACCTTCCAAAATTGAAGAATCATTAAAATGTGCTATTAGAATTGAAAGTTTTGCTAAAAAAATCTATCAAGAAAAAGATATATTTTTCTTAGGTAGAGGTGTTGACTATAATACCGCATTAGAAGGTTCATTAAAATTAAAAGAAATTTCTTATATCCATTCAGAAGCTTATGCTGCTGGTGAATTAAAACATGGTCCTATTGCATTAATTGAAAATGGAATAACTGTTGTAAGTATTATTACAGATAAAAACTTAATTGAAAAAACAATTAGTAACGTTCAAGAAGTTATTACCCGTGGTGCTAAAACACTAGTTATTACTAATCAAGAATTACCAGTAAACAGTTTTGATACTGTTATTACTGTACCAGATACTAATTGTTTACTATCTCCTATTTTAGCAATTGTACCTTTACAATTACTATCTTACTATATTTCAAAAGAAAAAGGTCTAGATGTTGATAAACCTAGAAACCTAGCAAAATCTGTAACAGTTGAATAAAAAAGTCTGCCAAGAGATACATACTCTTGACAGATTTTTACTTTTTATTGAGACCATTCTTCAATTTCCTCTTGAAGCCTATTTATCTCATCTCTATTTCTAGATATTTGATTTTGTTTTCTTTTTTCTATTTTTTCTTTATATTGTGCTCTTTTTAACACCATCTCTGGTCTTTGATGTGCCTCTTTTCCAGCTTTAACATCAAAAATCTTTTCATAATTATCGCCAAAAAAGCAAATTTGACTCGATTTTATACCGAATCTAACCTGCTTTAATCTTTTATTTATACAAATAATTTTGTGGATTTATTGCAGTTCCATCAATTCTTATTTCTAAATGTAAATGTGGTCCTGTTGAATTTCCTGTTGAACCAACTGCTGCTATAATATCTCCTGCCTCTACTTTTTGTCCAACTGTCGCATATAATTTACTGCAATGTCCATACCATGTTTCTACACCATTTTCATGTGTAATTTTTATTAAATTCCCATATGGTCCACTTTTTTCTGCAAACGTTACAGTACCAGAAGCAACAGCTTTAATTGGTGTTCCTGTTGGTGCTGCTATATCAGTTCCTGTATGTGCACCAGATCTAATACTACTAACTACACCAAATCTGGAAGTTATAGTTCCACTTACTGGTGTAACTGCTAAAAGTACTCCATTTACATTTGGATATTTGCTTTTTTCTTCCTCTTCTTTTTGAGCTTTTATTTCTGCTTCTTTTTCTGCTACAAGTGTTGAAACTTTTTCTTCAACTTGTGCTTGTGCAACTTGTACTGTTTCTATACTTATATCACTCATATTTTCTGTATAGTTTTCTGTTACACTTAATTCTAAATTTACATCATCATTTTTATGTTCTTCTTTTATTTGATTGATAGCTTGTTCAGCTTCATCCATATTGTCTACTAACCCTACAGTCTCTTCATTTAATATTACTGCATAATATTTATACATTATTCTAGCATTTTCTTTTAATGCTAACATTATTTCTTCTTCATTCGTTTCTTGATTTCTGCTTACTAATTTAAATTCATAATTTGGCATATTATCTAATGAAACAAAATCAATATTTTTACCTTCCATGTCTATGATTTCTTGTTGTATTCTTTCTTCTAATTCTGCTTCATTATCTACATAACCTATTTCTTGTCCTAATAAAGTTACTTTATAGCTTGGTTTATATTTTAATAAAATTATCGCTAGTATTATAACCAATGCTACTGCCATTATGCTAAAAAGTTTGCAACTTTCTTTAGTATAATATTTTATTGTTCTTTTAAAAATAATATACACTCTCCTTTTTAACGCGACAAGTATTATTATACCATATTTATACTATTTTGGCAACTCTTCTATTCCTCTTCAGCCGTTTTTAACTGTTTTTAACCTTTTTTAGCTGTTTTTATATGGTTATTCATACATATTTTGCTCATTTTTCCTACATTTTATTCGTTTTTTCTCTTTTTTTCTATATTCTTCATTGAAGAAATTGATAAAATATGGTATTCTTAATTATATTATAAAAAAGGATTTGATTATGAAAAAATTAATAGTACCACAAAAATATGATAATAAAAAATTAACAAAATTTATATTAGATTCATTTCCTCATTTATCACCCAATATGTTATACAAAGCTTTAAGACAAAAAGATATAAAAATTGATGGAAAACGAATTAACAAAGATTGTTCTATATATGAAGGAAATGAAATACTTGTATATATTGCAGATAATATGCTTTATCCAAATGTTGAATTAGATATTATTTTTGAAGATGAAAATATTTTAATTATAAACAAACCTGCTAATCTAGAAGTTACTGGCAATAACAGTTTAACAAGTATCGTTCATTCAAAATACTTTAACAATGCTTTTTTGCCTATGCCATGTCATAGATTAGATAGAAATACCAATGGTCTTGTTCTATTTGCCAAAAATGATATAGCATTAAATATTTTATTTGATAAATTTAAAAAACATGAGATTGAAAAAAAATACTTAGCTTTAGTATATGGTATTCCAAAAATAAAAAAAGCTCGACTTGAAGCTTATCTATTTAAAGATAACAAAAAATCAACAGTGTATATTTCTGACACCTTTAAAACAGGCTACAGTAAAATTATTACTTCTTATACAGTTATAAAAGAATATAAAAATAATTCCGCTTTATTAGAAGTTCAAATAGAAACTGGTAAAACACATCAAATTCGAGCTCATTTAGCCCATATAGGCTATCCAATTATTGGTGATAGTAAATATGGTATTAATGCTGTTAATAAAGATTTTTGTTTTAAATATCAGCAACTTACAGCTTGTGAATTAACTTTTAATTTTAAAACAGATAGTGGAATTTTAAATTATTTAAAAGGAACAACAGTGACTCTTAATTAGTCACTGTTTTATTGTAATAAATCATAGAAATTCTTAAATTTATACCCTTCTGATTTTAAATATTCAATTGATTCTTTTAGTATTGTAGAAGAATCACTTACATCTTTTGTATCATGCATTAATACAACTAATGAACCTTTATTTTTTGATGTCTTTTTCAAATTATTTAATAACTCCTGTTTAGAATATTTTTTTACAGAATCATTGTTTAAGCAATTCCAATCAACATATGTATATTGCATTTCTTCTAAAATTTTTAATGCCTCTTTTTTTCTAGATTTATTAGTAGGTGACATGAAACCATTTGGAAATCTAAAAATATGTGAGCAATAATCATCTACACCTATTGCTTTTCCTATTGCTATATCCGTTTTTTCTACTTCATTTCGAAAGCTTTCATTACTTTTATATAATACTGAATTATCATGATCATATCCATGATTTGCAATATAATGCCCTTCTTCATATTCTCTTCTTACTATTTCTGGATGTTTATCTACATATTTTCCAATCACAAAAAATGTTGCTTTTACATCTTCTGCTTTTAATATATCTAAAATCTTTGGTGTTACTGTCGTTGTTGGTCCATCATCAAATGTTAAATATGCTATTTTTTCTTCATTTTTCGTTATTGTCGCTACTTTATCAATTAGCTCTGTTGATAATGAACTATTTTTAGATAGCTCTATTGCCAATGATTTTGATTTGTGTATAAAGATAAAAAATAATAGTACTGTTATTATCATTAGTACTATTATTATATTTATTTTCTTTCTCATTTCCAATTACTCTCCATTCTTATATTTTTAATATATTTATATGTTAAATGAAGAAATATTAGAATAATTTTATTCTCTTTCTTTATCTTCTAGTTTTTTCATTTTTTGCAAATCGATTTTGTTATGAATACATTTCTGCATAAGCCATCCTAATACAACTGGCATCATAACCATTCTTGTATTTATATACATTTTATCTTTTGCATCTACATCTTCTCTTATATTGGCAATTTCTAAATTTGCATCAATTAATCTTTTCATATCTTGAATTTTTAATGTTCCTGTTATACTTTTGACAGGTCTACTGAATTGTGTATATGTTATATGTAGTATTAATTTTATTTTTTCTTGTTTTTATCAAATAATTCATCAATATTTTCTTCTTTTTATTTCTTAATTTACTATTACAACAAAATCCGTTATCTTTGTATAAGTTTTCTTTATCGAATCAAACAATGCTAACACTCCTGGTAAATAAGATGCTGTACTCAAATACTCTATTCTTTCAACCATTGTCTAATTTCTAAATATGATTATGAGTAATACTAAAATAAAAAAATCAAAATATTTTTAATACAACAGAGTAGATAAATTCTCCCATCTCAAACCACATATTAATCAACAAATAATACTTCTACTATATTTTTATATCTATCTTTTAATATTTCTTTAGTTCTTGAACTCAATTTATTATAATCTCTTTCTAATTTTTTCTTTACATATTCTTTTCCATCTAATGCAGATAAATTCATTTCTTTATAAGCTAAAGAAAATAGTGATGGTATACAATCAAAATGTGCTATTACATCTGCATCTGCCACACATTGTTCCTCTATTGTATTTCTTGGTCTATCTATACTTCCTCTATGATTTAATACACAGTTCTTAACTTTTTCTATTCGTTCTTTAGGAAATTTCAATTCTGTTAATAATTGTTCTGCAATTTCAGCGCCATAAATATGATGCAAACTCCTTTCTCCATACTCTGATGGCATTGCTATGTCATGCAATAATGCACCTAATTCTACTATTTCAACATCTGCCTCATACTTTTGTGCTAATTTTATCGCATTCTCTACAACATATTTTATATGTTCATTCCAAAAATCATACCCATCTTTTTCTTTAAATTGTTCACATCTAATCAATAATTCTTGTTTTATCTTTTCTGTAGTTTCACTCATTCTTACCTCCTAATTTTTTGTTTTGTTACTATTTATTTTTCAATATGTTTCTAACTCTCTAAGTACCAAAAACATTATATATAAACTTTTATTAAATTTCAATGGTAGTATGTATACTTTTATGGACAATACATCATTTTTAATAAAAATAAAAATTTATTGATAACTATACTGTCAACAAAAAATGTTACTGAAATATTAAGAAATTTAATATAAAATTAACAAAGCAACCTACTCGTCGCACCCAGTAAAAGCCATTATCATTTTCATGATAATGGCTTTCTAGTATAATTTCAAGATTCTTATTGATATTTGATATCTTTTATAATATAATCTACTAGGCAGTAATTAATAATCATTTTGGCATAATATTAAGAATTTATATAAATACAACAATTCTTGTAAAATTTATGCTAAAACTATCTATGAATTATCAAACTTGTAAAAATAAGGAGTATAATAAATGACCAAATATTATAGTAATACTAATAAAGAAATAAAAGAATATTTTAAAATTTTAGAGCCGAATTTTCCTGAATGGTTAAATGAATATATTGATACAAAAGAATTATTATCTCAAAGATATATAAGTGTAACTTGTGGCACTATATATTCTGATTTATTTGAAAGTAATTTCTTTTTTTCAAGTTTAGATCATTCAGTAGCAGTTGCTTTAATAATTTGGCACTTCACTAATGATAAAAAACAAACTTTATCTGGTCTATTTCATGATATAGCAACTCCTGTTTTTAAGCATTGTATTGACTTCTTAAATGGAGATTATATGATTCAAGAATCAACAGAAGATTTGACATCAGAAATTATTAAAAACTCTGATGAAATAATTAAATTATTAAAGAGAGATAATATAAAAGTCTCAGAAATAAATAATTATCACATTTATCCTATTGCTGATAACGATACACCAAAACTATCTGCTGATAGATTAGAATATTCATTATCTAATGCTTTATTTACTTATAAATTATTAGATTTTAAAACCATTAAGAAAATATATAATGACATTGAAATCCAAACTAATGAAAGCAATGAAATAGAACTAGGATTCAAAACTAAAGACATTGCTAAAATTTTTGTTGAAACGACAAGTAAATTATCAGTTATCTATCGTGAAGATAGAACAAGATATTCTATGCAACTGCTTGCAGATATTTTAAAGAAATTAAACGATGAAAATAAAATAACAAGAAAAGATTTATATCAATTAAAAGAAAGTGATGTTATAAATATTATAGAAACATCTAAATATAAAAATATATTTAATATATGGAAAAACGCTACAAAGGTTAAAGTCTCAAAAGAAAAACCTGATAATGTTTATTTTGTACATCACGGAGCAAAAATCAGATATATTGATCCATTATGCAATTGTGAAAGAATCTCTAAGTGTTGTGAAACTGCTAAGAAAATGATAGATAAAAACTTATCGTATGATATGAGCAATTATGTTTATTTAGATTTCGATTTTAATGAATTTATATTTAGAAGCACTCGATAGAGATGTGAAAAAAGAACAAGAGAATCCAGGTGTTGGTGTTATTCTTTGTAGTTCTAAAGATGAGGCTGTTGTTGAATATTCAATTAGTAAAAATATGTCTCAAACTATGATTTCTGAATATAAGTTAAAATTAATTGATAAAAAATTATTAGAAACAAAACTTAAAGAAATGAAAAATTTGATAGATAATAAAGATAAATAGTAATTGAAATTATTTGCAAATTAATAATCTTATTTCCATTAAAGGAGATGAGAGTTCCCATAGTAGAATTTGTGTGTGTACAAATTCAGTGCTGGCTAGACATAGATTTTATTCCTATATTCAAAAAAACAAAAAGCTAGCAATATAA
>CAKPDZ010000039.1 GCA_934149155.1 uncultured Clostridia bacterium
TTTTTTATTATAATCATTTAACTTTTTCTAAAGTTATTTTTCCTATTTTTCCACTTCTAAAATCCTCTAAAATAATTCTTGAAGTTTTCTCATCATCTACATTACCACCAGAAATTATTGCTCCTCTTCTTTTTCCTATAAGTTGCATAATTTCATATATATTCTCATTTTCTTCTTTGTCTTTCTGTAATATTTCATTAACCTTTTCTTCATCTAAAGAATATCTATCAATTAATTCTTTTCTATATTCTTTCAATAAAAATTTAGTTAAATTATATGCAATTTCTGTTAATTCTAAAATTGTATCTTTTATTGTTCCTGTAAAAGATAAATTAAGTGCTACTTCATTATTTTCGAATTTAGGCCATAGTACTCCTGGAGTATCCATAAGTTCAATTTCATTATTTACACGTATCCATTGTTTTTGAGTAGTTACTCCTGGTCTATTTGCAACACCAGCAGAATTTTTCTTAGCAATTCGATTTATAAATGAAGATTTACCTACATTAGGAATTCCAACAACCATAACTCTTATTTTTCTTCCAATTCTACCTTTGTCAGCATATACTTGGTTTTCTTCTTGCATTGTCTTTTGAATTTGTCTTATTACCTCATCAATACCTTTCCCATTATTCGAATTTACCAATATCGCTTTATTCCCCTGTTTTTCAAAATATGTAATCCATTTTTTATTATCTTTTTCATCTGATAAATCGCATTTATTTAATACTACTATTTTTTTCTTATTTTTAGTTATTTCTCTTATATCTGGGTTTTGGCTAGATATTGGTATTCTTGCGTCCAAAATTTCTACAACTATATCTACTAATTTTAGGTCTTCTGTTATTTGCCTTCTGGTTTTGGCCATATGCCCAGGGAACCAGTTAATGTTTGTCTTGTTTTCCTGCATTTTTCTCACATCCTTTAAGTCTTTCTATTTTTTAGAAGAATTTATATTCATTTTTATCTTCTCTCTCATCTCTTGCTTTTAACTCTTCATCATATTTCTCATTTTTAAAATACCAATCTGTTTTTCCATCAGAGGGATTAATTTTTCTGCCTTTATCTGCAATCATATCCATTACTGTAAAAATTGCAAGTAGTATAGCAATCATATCTACCACTAAATTCATTGTCAGTTCATTTGTTAATATTGCTTGTTCACTAATCATAGGAATTATATTGGCTAAAAAGTGTTCTCCAAAATATGCTCCATATATGCCTAAATATAGTAATGAACCAATCATTTTTCTTTTTATTACTAATACAATACATGGTATAGTTAAAAAAGCAATTATTACCTCATATGTAAAATTATATGCTTCTAAACCTAATATATCTATAGAATATTGTGTACACAATGCAACTATTGCTCTAAATACCCAAAACATTACCATAAATATTGCCATTAACCAACTTGAAAAATTACTCATATTTTTTATTTCCTCCGTTCTTATTATTTTTTAATTATAATAAAGTTCTTCGAACTTACTATAATATAAAAAATCGGGGTTGTAGAAATCTAATTCCACCCCCAACTTTTATTAGTCTTCATCTACAAAATTAAACTCGTCTTTATATTTTTCTTTAAATATTTCGAATACTTTATTTAGTATTTCTTCATCTTCAATTCCAACATATGATTCTTCTTCAGAGTCATCTTCTGTATCTTCTAATTTTAATATTACTACTTCTCCCTCGTCTTCTTCTCCTTCTTCTGTAACTGGTAATAATACTACATATTCTTCATCTTCAAGTTCTACTAAATCTAAGAATTCAAATTTTACCTCATTTCCTTCTTCATCATTTAAAATTACTATATTGTCTAATTCTTCGTTTTCCATTCTTTACTCCTTTCAAATTTAATTTATAATATAATATACTATTTTTATATTTTTTACAACTATTTTTTTATTTTATTTAAATATGTTTCTAAAATATATACTGCAGATATAGTATCTACTATATTTCTTTTTTTATTCTTTCCAATATCTAAAAAATTCATCGTCTTATGAGCTGCTACTGTTGTTAATCTTTCATCAATTGTTTCAATTTTTAATTTATTATATTTACATTTTAATTTATGTATAAATTTTTCTGTTATTTCTGTTCTTGCTGATGGAGTTGCATTCATATTTATTGGCTTTCCTACAACTATTGTATCGACTTCGTATTTTTCTAGTATTTCATCTAATCTTTTTAATAAAACTTTGTCTGAGCCATTATTGTGAATTGTTTCTAATCCCTGTGCAGTTATATTTAAAGCATCTGTAACTGCTATTCCTGTTCTAGCCTCTCCATAATCTATCCCCAATATTCGCATAATTACTCCTATTCTTCTAGTCCGATATATTTTATAACCATACTTTCTAAAAGTTCGTCTCTTTCTATTTGTCTTATCTTGTTTCTTGCATCTTTATGGCTTGTTATATATGTTGGATCTCCTGATAGTATATATCCAACTATTTGATTAATAGGATTGTAACCCTTTTCTACTAATGCTTCATAGACTTCTTTTAGTATTTCTGCCTTTTGAGCATTTTTTTCTTTTTCAAAACTAAAACTCATTGTTTTATCAAAATTCATAATTCTATTACCTCCTTTTAAATACATGTAATATCATTTTCATTTTTGTCAGCATTATCAACATATTGCTCTAATTTTTTTAACACTTCTTCCATTCCTGTTCCTTTATAGTATGTTGTTAATACAAAATTAAGTTTAGCTTTTACAACTGGTGGTTCTTCTGTTTTCTTCTTCTTTTTACTTTTTCTGTCTACTTGTTCAATCTCTATTTCATCTATATTTTCATTTTTTGGTAATGTTATTTCTAACTTTTCAACTTCGTTTTTTACATCTGTTATAAAAGTTATTACAGAATCAAGATCTACCCCTGAAAATACTATTACAAACTTAGGTCCCATATATCTTATAAATAAGTAATCTTTTGATATATTATTTTCTATATATTCGCTTATTTGTGTTATTACCTGGTTTCCTAATTTTCTTGAGTATTTATCATTTATTTCTTCTATGTTTGTTATTCTATACATACATACTGTAGATGTAGTATATTTATCTATTATCTTTTTGCCTTCTCCATATAAGTATTCTTCTGAATATAATCCAGTAAATAAATCTTTTCTTACTATTGCTTCTAATGTTTTTTGATGTACTACAGTTCTTAATACTGATACAATATTTTCTTTTACTACTTCAAATATTGTAGTATCTATATTATCAAAATCATGTGGTACTCCACTTTCTATTATCCAGTATCCTATATATACATTTTCTATATATATTGGAAAAAATATTGCTGATTTTGCTCTACCAAATTCCATTTCTTGATATGGCAATCTTTCATTTTCATTATTTACTGTTACATATTTAGGTGTTGCTGTTGCTATACTATCTTTAAAAATGGCTACTTCTTGCAATTTACTTAATGTTTTCCAATGTTTTGGGTCAACATTTGATGCTTTTACTTCATATTCTGCTCCATTAAATACAACTATTGTAGAATATTTTATTTCATATTTTTCTATTAAAATATTATTTATTTTCTGAATTTTCTCATCTACTGAAGAACATTCTCCTATTGTACTTAAAAAGTCTTGTAACACTCTTAAATTATTAGCTTGTCTGCTTAAATTATTAAATTGTTGTATTTTTTTATGTATAGTTATATTGTAAATTAATAATATAATTATAATCGCAACTAATATTCCAACTATAAATAAGGTCAATTCTTATCCCCTCCATTACTAATAATTTTTCTTCATCTGATTTAATGTATTGTTCATTCTTGTGGAAAATCCATTTTCACCATTGTTTTTTATTGATGGTGGTGCATATTTTTCTTGTTTATTTCCAATTCTATATACCATACTTGTTAAATTTTTTAGACTTTGTAAAAATTCTTTTGTATATCCTTTTAGTGAAACATCACATATTACTAATCCATCTAAATATCTTAAATATGACTTTAAATCAAATGGAATTGTTGCATGTTTTACTGTTTTTCTATCAAATAATTCTTTTCTAACTGTCATTGATGCATCATTATAAATTGAAATTCCTCCAATAAGTATTTCTTCATTAATTTCTCTTGTATTAATAAATTTATTTAGTACTACTCTTGCTTTTGATTCTTCAAACATCCCTTTATCTTTTAGTTGTCTTAAGAATGCTGTAAGCGGTTGTATTGTTAATATATCCAT
The DNA here is from genome assembly GCA_934149155.1 of uncultured Clostridia bacterium. Classification (GTDB taxonomy): domain Bacteria; phylum Bacillota; class Clostridia; order TANB77; family CAG-508; genus CAG-269. The sequence goes on from CAKPDZ010000039.1 coordinate 4,224, forward strand.
TGATTGTACTAAATATATTTCTTGAGCATATTTAAAATATCTTATTGGTGTTGTAAAATCACAATCCATTAATACTACTGTATGCATTTCTAGTAGTGTTTTTATTATTGGTTCTACAGCATCTAAATTTTCATCTTTTTCAAATGGAGATGTATATACTGTTAAATTTTTGTGAGTTTGTATTCCATTTGCTTTTCCTATCTTTAGATTATTCATTATGTAATTTGATTGATTTCTTAACTCTTCTTCGTTTTTTGTATATATATAATATGCATTTCTATTTTGTGTCAAGTCTAATATTGCTGTGTCAATTCCACTTGAAGACAATATTTCTGCTATATTGTTTACTAAAAATGATGTTCCATTTTTACTTGTTCCAACAAATGCTGCTAATTTTTGATTTGCTCTTATTACATCATACATATTTAGTTCTTCATATTGTTCTTCTTTTTCTACTGTCTCTTCTTTTTCAGATTCATTGTTTATTCTTAAATTATTTAATACATCTGCGTATTGGTCATCAATTTTGTCTTCTTCACTATTTTCAAATCCTGGCAATACTGTTTCTTCTTCGTTTTCTTCATTATTCTCAAATCCAGGCAATATTACTTCTTCTTCTTCGTTATTTTTAAATTCTGGTAACGCTGTTTCTTCTTCATTGTTTTCAAATCCAGGCAATATTGTTTCTTCTTCGTTTTCTTCTTCTATAATATTTTTTCTTGGTCTTCCTCTTTTTCTTTTTGGTTGTTCTTCTAATGGTTGTTCTATTGGATTTTTTCTTGGTCTTCCTCTGCCTCTTTTGGCTGGTTGCATTGGTTGAATTTCTTCTAGTTCATTATTAGTCTCTTTTTCCTGAATTACATCTTCTTCTTTATCTATTTCAACAGTTGATTTTGTAACAATTTTTTTCTTTTTTACTCCTATTGTTGAAGGAATTACTACTGGTGCACTTGGTTTTATTGTTTTACTGTTTTTTAATAAAATTTCACTTGTTCCTTCTTTTGGTTTGCTTTTTTCAACTCTTAATTTGTCTGATATTTTATTGTTGTATGAATTTATTTCTTGGTATTTTTCAGATTTTTCTTCTAATACTGCTCTTACTTTTAATGGTAAGCATTTGCTTATTACTCTTAATTGCACATCATTGTATTGATTAGCTATACTATTAAAACTTTCTACATATCTTTCTTCATCATTTCCAATTCTTTTATAATGTGCTAATATATTTTGTATTTCTAATTCGCTTACATCATTTTCATCATCTTTTTCATATGTTACATCTTCTGTATCTATTTTATAGTAAATTTTAGCTTCTTTTTTTGAACGTGGTCTTTTAATTAATTTGCATACTTCACTAGCACTTCTGTCATTTCCTAATAATGCATCATAAATTCCTATTCCGAACAATTTTATTAATATTTGTTCTGATTTATTTCTTCTTTCTGTACATATTAAAATTATTGGAATGTTTTCTCCCATGCTATTTGAAGCTTCATCACTAATACTGTCTAATTTGTCAAATAGAAATTTGTCCATTTGTTCATAGTCTGTATTAACATATTGTTCCAAATCTTCGCTTATTACTATTCTATCATATGTTTTGTCTCTTTGTAATTCTTTTAATATTGCATTAAAGTAATAAACATTTTTATATGATATTATTTGTTTATATTCAGCTTGATATTTTTTTATTATAGCTTGTGATGTATTTTCATTACTTACTGCAAATAAAACTTTCATTTGTTACCCCCTTCCAAATTTTACAACTATTGCAAATGCTAGTGGTAAAACTTGGCATATTACTAATATAGTTACGAATGATATCATCATTACTAAACCTTTTTCTTGTGTGTCTAATTTTCTGATTCCTATTATATATTGATGTATTGCACTTATTGCAATTCCTAAAAAGCAAAGTGGTATGCTATATATTCTTATTAAGTTTAATATATAGGCTGTTAATCCATATGCGTCTGATCCGTATTTTTCTTTATATTCATCTAATGTTTTTGCTGTATTTTCTTTAATTTTTATTAACTGACTTTCATTTTTTTCATCAATAATATTTTCTGCTGCATATACTTGATTATATCCAAACAATATTATTGTAAATAATAATATTATTACTGCAACTATTTTCTTCATATCGTTACCTTTTCCTTTCACTTATTACATATATTTATTACCTATATATCATACAATAGAATTTCAAAAATAGCAAGGAAATTCTTGCTATTTTTTTATTTTTTTATTTTATTTTCTTTTTTAACATTATTTGACATTTTTGTATATTTATGGTATTATTCTCGTATTCTAATGAAAAGGGGTGTTTTTATGGAAAAGTTGGGGAATATTATTGTATCTGTTTATAAAGGCGAAAATAATAAAACTGATTTCCAAATTCAAACAGATAGCGAAGATATCTTGCCAGTATCTTATGTAATAGAAGATGTATTAAAATTGTACTAAAATCACTATGTATAGCAAAAAAAGCAATATAGAATATATTGCTTTTTGATTTTTTCTCTGGTGCCTCGAACGGGAATCGAACCAGTGACACAGGGATTTTCAGTCCCTTGCTCTACCAACTGAGCTATCGAGGCATCTTATATATAAAAAAATGGCGACCTGGAACGGGCTCGAACCGTCGACCTCTAGCGTGACAGGCTAGCGTTCTAACCAACTGAACTACCAGGCCGTAAAACATGGTGGTCGCTATAGGGCTCGAACCTATGACCCTCTGCTTGTAAGGCAGATGCTCTCCCAGCTGAGCTAAGCGACCATGTCTTCCGACAAGACTTAGTATACTATGTTTTTAGATTATTGTCAATACTTTTTTAAAATTTTTTTTATTTTTTTACATATTATCCATTTTTTAGTTTATTGTTGTACTTGTTTTACCTGTTCCTACAACGTTTTCTTGCAATGATCTCCATGTGTTACATCCAATAATTCCATCACTAGTCAATCCTCTTGATGTTTGATATCTTTTTACTGCATTTGTTGTTTGTGCACCAAATACTCCATCAAGACCTCCAGTTCTATACCCTAATGTATTTAAATCATCTTGTGCTACACACACATAATTTCCTCTGCTTCCCTGCCTTATTAATGGATATCCTCCTGAACTACAAGCTGAAGTTCCAAATCTTTTATCAAAATGAACCCACGTTGGCGATAATGATGCAGGTTCTACATAGGACCAAATTTTAGAATTTATAGCACTATTTCTTAAAGCATTTCTCTGTGCATTAGTCCATCCTTGCCCAACATCAAATGCAGTACCCGCATAATGTTGACTTTGGTTTCCGTGCCCACCTTCCCATGGTCGTTTAAAAGCAAATCCTACTGGAATAGGCCTACCATATATATATCTTTGGCTATTCCAAGCCTGCATAGTCCTTTTATCAGTCCATAGAATATTGCTTTTACTTGAACCTCTAAATTCTTTTACTTTTAATGTAGAATTTGTATTATATGGCATAGCATCATTCTCACCTCTATAAAATGTTTCCATTCGATTTGTGTCCTGATTATATAACAAAATTTTTGCCATAAAAAATCTCCTTTCATAATATATTTCTATATATTATGAAAGGAAGTTTATTTCTGTTATTTTTTCTCAGAGCATTTAACTATAACCCTCTGTTTTACATCATCAGTACATGTAATTAATGTTACTTCTCTTTTTCCATTAGTATATTGAGTTGTGTCTGATCTATCGTTTGGGTCTACTGTATGTAAATCATATACTTCATATTGAACTGTTTTTTGTGATAAATCTTGTATTTCCACTATATCTCCAACTGTAAGTGAAGGAACATCACTAAAAAATACACCTTTTCTTCTATAATTATGTCCTATTATGCAAAGATTTCCTACTTCATTTGGATTTGCCCCCCAAAATTTATATGGAGCTACTTTCATAACCTCAACATTCGTTGTTTGTGCTAATATAGGATAACTTATATTTATTTTAGGAATTTTTACCACTCCTATTGTTTCATATTCTTTTCCGTCAGAAGCAACATATTTTGAACTTGCTGTTGCCATGTTTAATTGTGAATCACTATTTTCTTCCATTTGTTCTGCTACTTCTTGTGTTATTTTTACAACTAATGCATTTTCATCTGGACCTATAGTTGTTGTGTCTTCTTTATCGGTCAAGAAAGATAAAATATCTCCAGAAATTCCTTCTTGTCTATTTCTATCATATTCTGAATATATATATATTGCAAACAAAATTGCAATCATAAGAATAGATATAATAAATAAAAATTTATATATTTTCTTTTTTCTTTTTAATTCTGGTGTTACATATATCTTTTCTGTGACTAATATTTGATTCATGTGTTCCTCCCTTCTAAAAAATTATTTAGTTACATCTTCTATTGTGATATAATCTATTAATTTGTTTTGTTCTTTATAAAATATTTCTACTTTATATTTTTTCTTATCGCTTATTTTTTCTAATATTTGATTAATATTTTCTTCTTCGTCTGTTTTATTTCTTTCAATTCCTAATCTAAATTTATATTTTATTTTATTTGGATTTGTTGAATTTGTAGTATTTTCATCATCAATAGTTGTTGTTTCACTGCTATTACAATTACTTTTAACTATTCCTAATAATGTTTTTATATTTTCTGCTGAAATTTCATCACCTGTATAAAATTCAAACTTTGCATTAAATTTATTTATATCTACCTGTGTCATTTGAGCTTCTGGAATAGTAGTTTCTTCTGTTGTATCGTCAGAAAATCCTAAGGTTTCTTTTAATAGTTCTATACGAGATTTCGCTTTTTCTGGAACTCTTTGTTTTAATTGTTCTATAATGCTTTTTCTTACTGTTTCATCAGCATTATTTAACATAAAGCTATTATTGTTAAGTTCTTGTTTCTTATCAAAATCCTTACCAATTGCTGTATTATTTTCTAAATCTACAGCTACTGTTAATATATCTTTTTTATAATTTATTGATGATTTTAATTGTAAATTACTATCAGAATATTTCATATCATTCAAAAAGCTTAATGTATATTGTTCATCATCTTTATTTACTGTTGCATTAAAATTAATATTTTCCTCTCCATCTTTATTGCTTTTTATTATTTCTACTGCATATTCATCAATCTTGTCAGAGTTTATTATATTAACTTGTATTTTAGTTTTTAATCCTTCACTAGTTTGTGTATTTTCTATTATAATTTTATTTGTTCCTATTTCGGCAACTGTTCTTATAGTGTTACCATTTTGTTCATATACTGTTAGTTTTACTTCTGGTATTTCTTTTTCTTCTGTTATATTACTAATTTCTTTATCTATTTCTTCTATATATTTTTCTTTTGATATATTAGCATTGTTTACTATAACTTCTTCATCTTTTAAATTATTTAATATTTGTAATAATAAATTTTCTATTTGTTCACTTGTTATTGTTACTGTATATGCTTTTGTATTTATTGTATTGTTATTATAAGTAATCATAGCTTTTTTATTGCTACTAAACTTTCCTGCAGAAATAGTATCTGTAATTATTTTAGAATATTTCTCTTTTAAATTTTGTGTATCTTCATCTGAAACTACAACTTCACTAATTTTTCCAGTTCCATCTATTGCATTCATAATATTTTCTAAAGTTGCACTATCTATTCCTATATCACTTGCTACATTAACTAAATCTTGATTCTCTGTTATTGTTATAAATTGTTTTGCAACATCTGTAAATCTTATTCCATAGGCTTCTTGGTCTTTTATTATTTCAGATTCTAAATATTTTTGTTCTCCTAGTAACAATTGTCCATCCATGTAAAAATAATTATCTGCCGCATTTTTTTGAATGTTTATTGTTCCTGCAAGATTATTTATATTACTTGAAACTTCTCCACCTTCTGAATATGTAGTTTTTACTTTTATGTCTGTTTCAAATTGTTCCTCATTTTTTAATTCTTCTTGTTTTTTTAGTATTTGTGAATCACTAAATTTCTGTAATGTTTCTGCATTTTGTGATATATACTTAGCAAATAATTCTTTATCTGTTTTAAATGTATCTGTCTTAATATATAAATACCCAAATACTGTACCAGCTACAGCTACTACTAATATTAAAATTATAATTATTGAAATTATTAATATTTTTTTACTTTTCATTTACTGCTCCTTCATCTACCTAATTGGTTTTATTTTTTTGATATTCTTTGTTTTACTGATTCATATACTATTATTCCTGTTGATACTGATGCATTTAATGATGTTACTTTTCCTTTCATTGGAATTTTTACATTAAAGTCACAGTTCTTTTTAACTTTTGAACTTATTCCTTTTCCTTCATTTCCTATTACTATTCCAAGTGGTCCTGTTAAATCTTGATTATAATAATATTTTTCTGAATTTATGTCTGTTCCACATATCCATAATCCTGCTTGTTTTAATTCTTCTATTGCATCTGATATGTTTGTTACTCTTGCTATTTTCATATGTTCTACTGCTCCTGCCGATGCTTTATTGACAGTACTATTTACTGATACAGCTCTTCTTTTAGGAATGATTATTCCATGTACTCCTGCTGTTTCTGCAGTTCTTATAATAGAACCTAAATTATGTGGATCTTCTATCCCGTCTAATATTAGAACAAATGGATTTTCTTCTCTTTCTACAGCTTCTCGCAAAATATCTGGAATTTCTACATATTCAAATGGTGGTACTATTGCAATTACTCCTTGATAATTTTCTTCTTGTGCCATTTCGTCCATTTGTCTTTTATCTTTTTCTACTACTATTATTTTTCTTTCTTTTGCTATTCCTAAAATTTTGTTTATAGATCCATGTCTTTCTCCTCTTGTTACATATATCTTATTTATGTCTTTTCCACTTTCTAATAATTCTAGTACTGAATTTCTTCCTTCTATTTGGTCATCAAATCTTTTTTCTTCTTTGTTTTCTTGTTTTGCAATTATTTCTTTATCATTTTTTCTTCTATCTGGTTGTTGCCTTCTATCTTGTCCACTTCTTCTTTGATGTTCTCTTCTATTAACTCTATTAGCTCTCATTTTAAATCTCCTTCTTTATTTATTCATCATCTAATTTTAATACTGATAAGAATGCTTCTTGTGGCATTTCTACATTTCCTATTTGCCTCATTCTTTTCTTTCCTCTTTTTTGTTTTTCAAGTAATTTTTTCTTTCTTGTAATATCTCCACCATAGCATTTTGCTAATACGTCTTTTCTCATTGCTGATATTGTTTCTCTTGCAATTATTGTTCCTCCTACAACTGCTTGTAATGGTATTGCAAATAATTGTCTTGGTATTACTTCTTTTAGTTTCTCTACCATTTTTTTTCCTCTTGTATATGCATTATCTTTAAATACTATAAATGATAATGCATCTACAGGCTCTCCATTTACATGTATGTCCAATTTCACTAATTTTGATTCTCTATATTCTTTAAATTCGTAATCAAATGATGCATATCCTTTTGTTCTTGATTTTAAAGCATCAAAAAAGTCATATATTATTTCATTTAGTGGAATGTCATATATAAGTGTTACTCTATTTTCGTCAAGATATTTCATATCTATAAATGTTCCTCTACGGTTTTGACATATTTCCATTATGTTTCCAACATATTCTTTTGGTGTCATTATATTTGCTGTAACTATTGGTTCTTCCATATATGCTATTTCTACTTGTGGTGGTAAATCTGTTGGATTGTAAATGTCTAGTACTTCTCCTGATGTTTTGTGTACTTTGTAGATTACTGATGGTGCTGTTGTTATTAAGCCTAAGTCAAATTCTCTATCTAATCTTTCTTCTATTATTTCTAAATGTAGTAGTCCTAAAAATCCACATCTGAATCCAAAACCTAGTGCTGCTGATGTTTCTGGTTCATATTCTAATGCTGCATCATTTAATTTTAGTTTTTCTAATGCTACTTTTAAGTTTTCATATTCACTTCCGTCTATTGGATATAGTCCACAATATACCATTGGTGTTACTTTTTTGTATCCTGGCAACGGTTCTTGTGCTGGATTATTTTTTATTGTTATAGTATCTCCTACATGTATATCTGTTAAACTTTTTATGCTTGCTGCAATATATCCTACTTCTCCTGCTTTTATTTCTTTTACTGGCATATATTGTCCTGGTGCAAAATATCCTACTTCTACTACTGTAAATGTTTTTCCTGTTGCCATTAGTTTTATTTCGTCTCCGACTTTTACTTTTCCATCTACAACTCTTACATATGCTACTGCACCTTTATAATTATCATAATATGAATCAAATATTAAACATTTTGTTTTTGCATTTGCATCTCCTTTTGGTGCTGGCAAGTCTGTTACTATTCTTTCTAATACTTCTTCTACATTTAGTCCTGATTTTGCTGATATACATGGTGCATCCATTGCTGGTATTCCGATTATGTCTTCTATTTCTTGTTTTACTTCGTCTGGTCTTGCATTTGGTAAATCTATTTTATTTATTACTGGCAATATTTCTAGATCGTTTTCTATTGCTAAATATACATTTGCTAATGTTTGCGCTTCTACTCCTTGACTTGCATCTACTACTAAAATTGCTCCATCACATGCTGCTAAGCTTCTTGATACTTCGTAATTGAAGTCTACATGCCCTGGCGTGTCTATTAAGTTAAACGTATATTCTTGTCCATCTTTTGCTTTGTATTTCATTCGCACAGCTTGAGATTTTATTGTTATTCCTCTTTCACGTTCGATATCCATATTGTCTAAAACTTGTTCTTCCATTTCTCTTTGTGATAAAACTCCTGTTTTTTCTATTAACCTGTCTGCTAATGTTGATTTTCCATGGTCTATGTGTGCTATGATACTAAAATTTCTTATATTTTTTTGATTCATGTCTCCTCCTGATTATCTCATATTTCTTGGCTATTATATTATACCATGTTTCTTATTTTTTTTCATTATTTTTTATAAAATTTTACATTTTTTTTG
>CAKPDZ010000040.1 GCA_934149155.1 uncultured Clostridia bacterium
ACCTGAATGATTTCCTGTTCTTTGTGTAACTTTAGTATTATCTGAACCTTCTAATATGTAATTTAATGTAGCATCATATTGGCATCCCCATATCATTGCACAATTTACACTTGTACTATTATAATATGGATTATTTGAATATCCACTACTTGACCTTAAATACATATCATACCAATTTGTAGTTGCCATTGGATTGGCTCCTGAAACTGATTTTATTATATCGCCTGTCCTATCGCTATTTGTTGTTGCTCCTGAATTCCATCTACTTGTTTCATATCTTCCTACATAAAATCCACCATATTTATCTACACTTGCTACCATTTCTGTGAATTTTTTATTTATATATTGTCCTAAAGTAGCAGGTGAATTTATTGTAATTTCATCATCTTCTATTGAACTCAATTTGCTATAATTATCAGCATCATATTGTGTTCCAGATGAATATTGCCAAGATAAATTCTTATCACTTCCTGTTACCAAACTTGGTTCTCTATAACTTGTAGTTCCTACCCTATAAGCCAAACTGTCACTCATAATATATGATTTAGTTCCACTATAGCTATAAAGCAATCCTTCATAATATGTTGATGCATTTCCTTTTGCATAGCCAGACTGAGTTCTAGCCATTGGTTTATATTTTGAACTATTATTAGATAATGCAACTGTAGTTACACCATCATAAATTGCATTTTTTACAGGTACCCAAACATATTGATTTCCTGCCTCATCTTCTATCACTAATCCGTTTTCTACTATACTATTTAATGAAGATGTACCATATCTAAATCCTGCTGGTATTACAGCTTGTGGGTTTTCTTTACTTGGATAGTAACGATTTTCAGTTTGGATTTCAGAATAAGTTTCAAGTTCAGAAATTTCTGTTGTTTTAAAATTTGAAGAATTATTATTTCCATCTGTTATTCTTGTATAAACTATATCTCCAACTGATAGTCCTTTTACTATACAGCCATCTGTAAATGTTTGAACATTATTATTTACTTTTGCACCTTCTTGCCATCCATTATCTGTTGGTGTACTTCCCGATTTTACAATTTGATATTGTATACGATAATTGCTTGATTTATAGTCACTTGCCAATGTTAAATAAACTGTTCCATTTCCTGTTTTTCCATATGTTTTCTTTAATGTTGATGGGTCTTCTGTTACATTTAATATTTTAGTTTGAATAACACTTGAATAATACGTACTTATTAATCCTGCATTATTTGTAACTTCTACTTTTATGTAATATGGTGTATTTTGATTTAATCCTGTAAACTGATATGTCCAACCATAATTTTCTACTGATTTTACAATATAACTATCTGAAAAATCTGAAGCAGAAAAATCTTTATAACTTATTGTATATTTATATTTTTTTATTCCAGATTCATTATCTGTTGCTTGTGTTTTTATAGTTATATTATTGGTTTCTGCTGTTATACTTTGGGTTGTTTCTGTAGAATCTATTATAGGTGCAATAGTATCTTCAGTATTATTAATATATAATGCTAATCTACTTCCATTACCATTTGTAGAATTATCACCTCCAGTATTTGTAGGATTTGTATAAATATAAGTTGCTGCTGGTGGTCTCCATGAATTTATTCTAGCATTTGCACCATAAATACCATATTTATCTGTAGTTTTTAAGAATGAGCCTCCTCTATACTCTCTATAAGACGTACCATTTCCCTCTAATGTCCATTCTACAACATTTGCAGATAAATCAAATATATTTTTAGCTAGGTCGTCTGAATATTGTCCAGATTTTGCTCTTGCCCCTGTTCTATTTCCTACAACACTTGTAACAAAGTTTTTAGTACTCTCATCTTTTAACATCCAATTTAACATTGCATCCCATTGACTTCCCCATATCATACTACTTGTTACACTTTTACTATTATGATATGGATTATATGAATTTATGTTGCTTTCTTGATAATAATATTCTTGATACCAAGACCCCTTATATAGCACTGCTTTATTTTTTTGTGATTGCACAACTGCTGATGCAGATGTACCTTCATTCACTGTACTTGTTTCATATCTTCCTACATAAAACCCTTTAAATTTGTCTACACTTTTTACCATATTAGTATATTGTTCATTCATATATTGTCCAAATTCTGTATATGTTCCAAATCCTGTTGCATTAGTTATTTGTAAATTATTATAATATACTGTATCATATGTTACTCCATAAGCACTTCCATTATCAATATTCCAAGTATAATCACCTCTACCTGTTATAAAACTTGGCTCTCTTGTTGCACTAGTTCCAACAGTTGGTGAGCTACTTTGTTTTGTTGATGTTGTTCCACTAAAATCATATAAAATACCTTCATAATATTTCGTATTTGCTGATTGCTTTCTTGCCATAGCTTTTTCTGTTGATGTTTTACTCGTTGTCGTTTCTACTGCTACTGGCACAGGAACCCAAACAAATTCATTCTCATTTTCGTCTTGAACAACAAGTCCTTCATTTACTTTACTTGTTGAATCACCTGTTCCAACTTTAAATCCAGCGGGTACTATTGCTGTATTTCCTTCACTATCTGTATAAGTTACTGTTTTATCTTTTGAAGAATTTCCATTACTATCTGTATAATATTCAAAACCTTCTAATCCACTAACTTTAAATTCAAAATAATCAGTAGATCTATTTATACCATCAAACAAACATGCATAAATTATCTGCCCATTTGATAATCCATTTACCGTTTCTCCTGTTGTCCATTTATCTGTTATTGGAGAATTACTTGAAGCTACTTGATATTGTATATAATATCCTTGTTCTGAATATGTAGCATCTTTTTGTTCTAATAAAACTGTACCTTCTCCACTTTGACCATATTTATTTTTTAAAGATATATTATCTTTTGCAACATTTCCTAACTCTTTAGTTGTTATGATTGTTGTAGCTCCTTCTCCTTCGTTTCCAGCTCCGTCTGTTGCAGTTATTTTTATACTATATGTTGTATTTTGTTTTAATTTAGTATATGTATAATTTCCTGCTGAACTTTCTGACATTTTTGTCCATGTAGTTGAATCAGAAGGATCTGAACTTTCTTTTATATAATATGTATATTTACTTACACCAGTCTCTTTGTCTTGTGCAGTTGCTTTTACAGTAATTGTATTTGTTGTAGAACTTGTACTTATAATTGATGCAATTGGTCCGGTTGTATCACTTGTACTTCTTATATATAATTGTAATCTTGAGCCAAATATCGGTCCTGAATCTGTTGCTGTTACAGTTGTTCTTGTCGCTGGAGTTCCTTTTTTAGTTTTATCATATCCTCCACCACGATACACTCTAGCTCTTGTTCCTTCCGCTTCTTGTGTCCATTCATTTGCATTTGAACCTAAATCATATATATTATTTATAATATCTGCATTATCTTGTGCAGTATTACTTAATACATTTTTCTGTGAACCTACTTGCGTAGTAACTTTTTTTGCATCTAAACCTGTTAATAGATAATTTAGAACAGCATCATATTGACTTCCCCATATCATACTTGAAACTACACTCTTACTTGATGAATATGGATTACTTGCATATTTTCTACTATCTTGATACAAATACATATTGTACCAATTGTATCCTGAAAATACTGTTCCATTTTTCTTAGAACCAATAATTACATTTTCACTTGAATCTTTTGTTTGTGTAGTTTCATATCTACTTACATAAAATCCACCAAAAGAATCTACTGAAAGTATCATGTTATTGTAATTATTTGCAATATATTCTCCAAATTCTGATGCAGAACTAAATCCTAAGATTGTCTTATAATATTTACTATCTGCATCATTTACAATTCCTGCAACATTATCTATATTCCAAGTATATTCTCCAGAATTTCCTGTTACTAAACTTGGTTCACGATATGATGAATTTCCTACACCAGTATTACTTGTTCTTCTAAATGATAATGTTCCATTAAAATCATATACAAGACCTTCATAATATCCTTTGTTTGAACTTTGGGCTATCGCCATTGGTTTATAATTATTATTTTGTGCTGTTGTTGTATTTGTTGGAATTGAAGTATTTCCATCATGTATTGCATCATTTACTGGAATCCAAACATATTCATTATTGTCTCCATCTTTTAGTACAGTTCCTTGACTTTGTAAATTTTCTCCTGTTGTTCCAGAAACTTTAAATCCTTGTGGTAAACTTATTGTATAACCAGCATTTATACTTTCTTTTTGTGCTGTATCTCCATATCCATTTTCTCCCTGAACTCTGGCTTGTAATGTACTACTATTGTCAATATATGTTCTATTTCCTGTATATGTTGTATCTACATTTGCTTGTTCAGATGTTATAATTGTTGCTGTATTTTGACATCTCGTTACATTTCCTTTATCATCTGTTACTAATACTTTAATTTTATATACTTGATTTGCAGTTAATCCCATTATAGTTGCTTTATCATCATAATATGTATTTGTTGTAATTAGTTTATAGCTTGTATCATTTATTGTTTTATAGTAATAATTATATAAAGCTCCTTCAGCATTTGTATTTATTTGTACTTCAATTTTGTTACTTGTTGCAGATACACCCAAAATCTCATAATTTGATCTTGTAATTTTCGCAAATTCTGTTTCTGTATATTCTTTTACTGCTGAATTATTTATTGTTATTGATGCATAACCTGTTGTTGAATTTATTCCATCTGTTAGTCTTGCATAAACCACATTTCCATCTTCTAGATTTCCGATATTAATTGCTTTTTCTGTTGCTTTTGTCCATTTACTGCTATCTGAAGTATCTGGATTTTGAGTGCTATCTGTTTTTATTTGATATTCTATATCATAATCTGTACTCTTATTATTTGCTGTTATTCTTGCAATAGAACTTCTCCAAATGGTATTACTAAATTCTATTTGACCTGTAGTATATAAAAATTCATTTGTTGTAATTTCAATCTCTTTTTCTGTGCTGTTTCCTAATTTATCTTGTGTTTCTACTTTTAAATAATATTTTTTATTTGAAAGTAATTTTTCAAATTTACAGGTATTTTCTGTTGTTTCTTTATAAGTAGTATAATTACTGTCTCCTTCTTTTCTATAACTATATTTATATTTTATTTCATCTGGCATTCCTATTCCATCATCTGTTGCAGTCACACTTACTGTTACAAAATTTATGTCTTTAGCTTGCTCCTGTATTTCTACTTGTGGTCCATTTTTATCTCTTTTTGTAATATCTATTGTTTTTGTTTCTACATTTCCTGCTATATCTCTTACTTTTATTATTATTCCTGTTGTATTTTGAGTATATGTTTTGGTTGGTTCTGTTTGCCATGTTGTTCCACCGTCAAAACTATATGCTTCTTCTGGTAATCCGCTTTCTGTATCTGTTGCTGTAATTGATATTGTTACATCTTCTTTTGTCCATTCTGTTGGATTACCTGATATTTCTAATGTTGGTGCTGTTACATCTTTTATTTGTTTTTGTAATGTTGCACTATTATTTGTTCCATCTGTTAATCTTGCATAAATCACATAATTATTTAATAAATCTGAACATGTTACCTCTTTGCTGTCTGATGAGTCTACTGTTGTCCATCCATCAGCTTTTGGTGATTCTGTTAAGTTTGTTACAATTTGATATTGTAATTTATATTCAGAATTATTAGTAATTTTTAAACTTGCTTTTTTATCTGACCATGTTGGATCTGATATTGTAAAGTCTGTTGCAATACTTCCTGTTTCAACTGTTACAATCTTACTTGTTGTATTTCCTAATTTATCTGCAACTTCTACTTTTATATAATATGTAATTCCTTGTGTTAAACCTGTATATACTTTACTTGATGTTTTATTTGCTGTTGTATCTGTTGCTTCTTCTGCAGATGCAAGTCCAGCTTCACTTGTTGCTATATAATAATGGTATGTTATCAGGTCTTCTAATCCAACACCAGAGTCTGTTGTATTATTTACATTTACTGTTATTGTACTAGATGTTGATTTTGTATTAATTTCAAATTCTGGTCCCGTTTTATCTATATTAGTAATATTTATTGTGTCATATGTTGCTATATTTCCTGCTATATCTTTTACTTTTATAACAATTCCAGATGTATTTTCTGTGTATGTTTTATTTGTTTCTGCTTGCCAAGTTGCTCCTCCATCAAAGCTATATGCATCTGCTGGCAATCCACTTTCTGTATCTGTTGCAGTTATTGTTAATTTTACTGCTCCTTTTGTCCAATCAGATGGTTCTTGTGCCACATTTATTGTTGGAGCTGTTGTATCTTGAATTTGAATACTTGCATATTTTGTATAGTTTGTTCCATCATATAATCTTGCAATAATTGTGTAATTATTTTTCAAATTATTTACTGTTATTGTTTTTTCTGCAGTTGTTATCCAATCATCTTCTTGTATGTCTTGCCCTTCTTGAAGTATCTGATATTGCATTTGATTTTCTGTATTATTTTTTACTTCTACACTTGCTGTTTTTTCTGCCCAGCTTGCTTTAGAAAATGTAATATCTCCTGTAATTAAATCAAATTTGCTTGTTGTTGCAACAAGGTTTCCTTCTCCTTGATTACCTATCAAGTCTTTTGTTTTTACAATAATCTCATAATTTTTATTTGCAATTAAATTTGTAAATTTATATGTATTTGAAGTTTGATTTTCTGCATTCTCTTTATATGTTGATGCTCCTTCTTCTTTTATATAATAATCATATTGTACATTTTCGGGCATTCCAGCTCCTGAATCTGAAGCTTCTACTTTTATAGAAATTGAATTAGTTTTTGTTTCTGTTTTTGTAATTGTAATATCTGGTCCTGTTTTGTCTTCAATTTTTAGTGTATCTTCTAATCCATAATTTCTACCATCTGTTAATGCTATATAAATTGTATCTCCATTAGTTACTGTTATTTCTCCATTATATTCTTTCCAGTTTGTTTTATCATCTTTATTTGTTCCATATTTTATAGTAAATCCTGTTTCTGTTGCCAATACTATTTGGGCTTGTGCTGTGTCTGGTGTAGTTGTAGCATTCCAAGTTATTACTCTTGCTATATTTTCTTTTGCTGATGGCACCATTAAAGTTTTTACTACTATTATTGTACTTCCTTTATTTCCTGCAACATCTTCTCTTTCAACTTTTATGTAGTAAGTTGTGTTTGCATCTAAATTTTCGAATGTATATGTTCCTGTTGTGTTTGTAGATTTTACTGTGGCATTTGCTATTGCATCTAATGATTGTGCTATATAATATTTATAAGGCTTGTCTGTTGTTAGACCACTTTCATCATCAATTGAATTTGCCTGTATTGATATTTCTCTTGTTGTAGTATTTGTAGCATTTGCTGTAATTGTTGGAGTTATTCCATCTGATATAATACAACTTGCATATTGTGTATAATTTGTTCCATCATATAATCTTGCTATTATTTTATTAGCAAATTTCAAGTCATTTAATGTTATGGTTTTAGGGTTTACAGTTACCCAACCTGTAAAATCAGTTTCATCTATGTCATCATTTACATCTACTATTTTATATTGCATACTATATGTTGAGCCATTTGTAATAGTTACACTTGCTTTATTTGATTTCCATATAGGACTTGAAAATGTTATTATTCCTTTAGTATATTCCATTGTGTCTTCATCTATAATTACATCTGTTCCATATTTTATTTTGTCCTGAACTTTTTTAATAAATGTTATTTCATATGTATTCCCTTTTTCAAGTTTTGCTTTTGGTATTGTAAATGAATTCATTGTTGTTTGTGATACTGGATATACATCATCTAATAAATAATTTGATTTATCTAATTCTAATTTTGTATTATCGTATTTTATATTTAAATCTTTTTCTGGATTATTAACTTTTATATTTAATTTTATATATTCTCCATTATCTGATTCAATTATATTTCCTATATAGTTTGATACTGTATGTACTGTTAATTTTATATTGCTTGTTATTTCTTTTGTATATGGTTCTGTTGAACTTATTTCTAATTTTACATTTATTATTTTGCCTTCTTCTAATTCAGTATTTTTAGGCGAAATACTTATACTATAATTATTAGTTGTTAATATTTGCTCTGCTGTTGTATCTGCTTTTAATGTTAATCCTGATACCATAAAAGTTGTATTTTCAGTATCAGATTCTTCTGTTGTTGTAATAGTAGCTCCTTTTTCATCTTTTAATTCTACATTTACCATTTGTGCATCTTCATTTGTTATTTGTGCTTTTATATCATATTTAATGTCTTGTTCTGTAATCTGCATGTTGTCTAAATAGTTTTTCACATTAAATTCTATATTTTGTGCGTCTTTTCCATTCCATTCATTTAATTGATATTCTTGTTGTGTTAAACTACTATTAAAATAAAAAGCATCAGATTCTAAAATATGTGTATCTTTTCGTTCTATTGCATATTTTGAAAATGTAATAGAAATAATTGTTGATAGTATGATAATTGCTAGTAAAAAAATTATTATTAATACTTTATTTTTTTTCATCTTTACTTCCTTTCTTGCATCTTCTAATCAATTTGCGAACTATTTAACACAATTTGTACATAATCGATAACCTTTGCATATTGATAATTTCTATTTTCTTGATTCCATTTTATTTTTAATTTATATTCTTGTTCTTCATCATTTAAATTTAGTTTAATTGATTGTGTTTTATTATTAGTTAATAAATTTACATCTTCTGTATTTCCATTTTTATATAATTCAAATTCTAGAGGTAAATTATTTGTGTTTTTTATTTCTAATGTATATTCCATTGAAACTTCTGAAGTTTTATTTTCATCCTTATTACTAACCTTAAAAACATATTCCTTTTCTTTATCATTTGGGTTCATTTTTATATCTAATACATTTTCTGTTAAGTTTATAATTGGTACTGCAACTTGTGACGAATCTATTCCTGACACAGCATTCTTGAATTTAGCTACTGACAAAGATACTAGTACAACTGCAGTAATAATACATAATAAAAACAAAATATTTATTGGTTTTATTTTTTGCATTTGTTCTCCTCCATCTTTTCATATTGTTCTCTAACCTTTTTTCTTTTTTTTCTTCTTTTTTCCCTTAGTCCACTATAAGAAATATATACATATAGTAATAATACAATTATTATAAGAATTATTTTATTTTGCAAAAAAAGTGATATATTACCTAACTTAGGAATTTTAAAAATCACTTTTCCCTCTATTACAGAATCTGTTATTGTTCCACTATCTTCTATATTATTGTTGTCTCCTTTTGTTTGATATGTATTGTTTCCATTTTCATTTATAATTTTGTTTATTCTATGTGTTATTACACTTTCTCCTTGTCTAAATGAAATAATGTCTCCATCTTGCAAATTTTTTTCTTTTTTTACTATAACAATATCTCCTATTTTTAGTTCTGGTTCCATACTTCCAGATATAATAACATAAGATTTTATTCCTGCTAATCCAGGAGTTTCTTTAGGTTTTATAGCTGACTGCATTATTAATGCTATATTGCAAATTAATATTGGAATTAAGATAATATATACTATTGTTCTAATCTTTTTACTTCTTTTTTTCTGTTTTTTCTGCCTTTCTTCTATTTCTTCTATTGTATATATCAAATTTCTCACTTCCTTTTAAATATTTTTTAATACACTCATTAAAATAAATTCATAATTTACTTTAATCAATATATTGCAACAATAGGCGAATATAAAATTCACCTATTGCTTATAAATTTAGTCAACTTGTGTAAATAATGCTGAAATTTCTACTGTAACTTTTGGGGCTGTTGCTGTTGTTCCTAAAGTAGTATCTGTTCCATCTGTTTGTTTATTATCTCCTGTGTTATAATTTGTGCTGTCTGTTCCTTCAAAAGCCCATCTCCAATAAACTGGTACTTTTGTTTTAGTTTGAGTTGTTGAACCTATTTCTAAATCTCCTGTTGATACAGTTGCAAATTTAGCTGCTGTTACATATGTTTTGCCATCTAAACTATATTCAATTGGAATATTTGATTCGTTTGTTTCTTTTAAAGATAAAGTATAGTTTACTTTTACTTCTGAATCGTTTGTTAATTCTACATCAAATTTTCCTCCTGTTCCTGGAGCAATCTTTCCATTTACAACATCTAAATCAGCTGTTTTTCCATCAACCTCTCTTGTTGTTTTAAATAAATCAATTTTCTCTGTAGTTGCATTTGAACCAACTTTAAATTTTGCTACAGTTCCTGTATCAGTTCCTGTAATTGTAGTTGTATATTTTGCATATGTTCCTGAAACTAAAATTAATCCTACCATTACTATAAGTAATGCTATAAGAAATGCTTTTACTAATTTGTTATCTTTCATATCTTCCCCCCCTTTCTTCTGTATCTAATAACATATAGGTTTTCACCTATAATTTTATCTTAATGGCTTTTGCCCTTAATCACTTATTTATTTTTGTTAATTCTTTATTTTTATTTTTTAGTTTTTCTATTTCCTCTTCCATATGTTTTTGTTTTTCTTTACTTTCTGACATTTGTACTAATATCATTAATATAATTGGTATTGATAAACAGGTTATCATTCCAAGTGGTGTTTGTATAAACATTGCTACATTTCCGAGTTTACTTATTTTAAATTGATATATTCCTTCAATTTGTTCTGGTGTTATATAACCATTGTCTATTGTATTATTGTTATCACCTTTTGTCTTATATTGTATTTTTCCTTCGTCTTCTGTCTTTTCTACTATTCTATGTGTTATTACAACATTTTCTGTTTTGAATGCTACAATATCTCCTTCTTTTAAGTTATTGTTATCAATTTCTTTTACTATTACTAAATCTCCTGTGTTTATTTGTGTTTCCATTGAGCCTGACAATACTATAAATGGTTTCCAACCAAAAAATGATGGTATTTTGTCTGGCTTTATATATGAATTTATTATTATTACACTATTTATAATAAAAATTGGTAATATTAGTATTAATAAAATACTTATAATTATAATTTTAATTCTTTTCATCTTTTTTCTCCTTTTTTACTAATATAACGCACAAAAAGACTGTGCTCATTTTTTATTTTTCAAAAATGAACACAATCTTCCCTTGATTATATTTTATTTTTTCATTTATTAAATTACCTGTGTGTGTGTGTGTGTGTGTGTGTGTGTGTGTACAGCCGCAAGGCTTTCAAGCTTTTTCATTGTTAAAATACTCCTTTGTATACTTACTCTATTTGCATATATCATCTTGTTTGTGATATGATATCACATTGTGTTTTATTTGTATATACTTTTTTACAAATTTCTACATTTTTCTTGTTAAGAATATCAATAAATACAAATATTTTCCATATACAATTTAAAGAGTTTTTGATTACTCTTTTTGCTTACATTTTTCTACCACTTATATTTTTCTTTTTCTTTTAATTCATTATAAATGTTACAATATCTTTCATATCTTTCTGTTGCTATTATACCTTCTTGTATTGCCATTTTCACACCACAGTTTTCTTCTTTTATATGAGTGCATCCTACAAATTCGCATTTTTCAATTTCTTGTACAAATTCCCTAAAACACTTATCTAATTCTGTACTTTCAATTTCGCTTATCTCAAAACTTGAAAATCCAGGCGTATCCGCAATATAAGTATTTTCTTCTAGTTTATACAACTTTGTATCAGTTGTTGTGTTTTTTCCTTTTTTATTCTTTTGACTTATCTCTCCTTCTTGAGTTTTTTCTTTATTAAATAATGCATTTATTATACTTGATTTACCTACTCCTGAATTTCCAGAAAATACACTTATTTTATTTTGAAGTACTTGCTTTAATTCATCTATTCCAATATTTTGTTTCGCACTTGTTACTATTACTTTATAGCCAACTTTTGAATACAATTCTTTTATAGATTGATAAATATCTTTTAAATCACACTTATTTACTACTATTATTGGTTGAATTCCTATTTTTTCTGCATACGCCAATTGCTTATCCAACATTAATAAATCAGGTTTCGGATTTTTAGTAGATATTATAAATATTATTTGATCTATATTGGCTATTTTAGGTCTTTTGATTTCATTTTTTCTTGGCAATATTTTTTCTATTACTGCCTCACCTTTTTCCTCATCAGTCAATTCTATTTCTACTCTATCTCCTACAAGTGGCTTTATGTCTTTATTTTTGAATTTTCCTCTTGCATACGCTGTGTATATTTTTTCTGATGTTTCTATTTTATATGTATTTGATATATTTCCTATTATAATTCCCTGCATATCTTCCCTTTCTTATTTTTGCTTTTTCAATATAATTAACTGTATTTTAGAAAATTAATAATATATTGTTTTGAAATACCGCGTAAGCGACCAAATGAGCATAGCGAATGCGATATGGAGCAATCTACATACTAGTATTTTTAATATGGAGATTGCGACACCAAGGTATAAAAAACAATATATTATTAATTTATAAATATATCCATTTATAAACTAATAACTGTAAATAAATATAGCACACTTTTTTCAAAAAAACAATATTTTCTCTTGACTTTTTACTCTACTTAGCTGTATACTTATATTGTATTTTTTCAAATTATTTTAATCAATTTTATTTTTATCTACTGTAGTGCACTTGCACTAACTCTTCAAATGAACAGGAGGTGATATTATGGATATTAATGATAAGTTTGATTTGATTTTAGAAAAACTTTCAAAAATTGATAAGATTGATTCAATTGATGAAAGA
This sequence comes from uncultured Clostridia bacterium, assembly GCA_934149155.1. Taxonomy (GTDB): domain Bacteria; phylum Bacillota; class Clostridia; order TANB77; family CAG-508; genus CAG-269. The sequence continues at coordinate 12,733 of CAKPDZ010000040.1, forward strand.
CTTCAAAGAGTAGAAGTAAAGCTTGAAGAACATGACAAAAAGTTTGACGCTGTCTTTGCTAAATTAGAAGAACACGACAAAAAATTTGATGCTGTTTTTGCTAAATTAGAAGAACACGACAAAAAATTTGATG
>CAKPDZ010000041.1 GCA_934149155.1 uncultured Clostridia bacterium
AAAATTAATAATAAAAAGAGTTTACATATTGCAAAAATAAAATTTTATGTTATAATAATGTTGTGTAAAAAATATAATTTTCAAAAGAAAGGAAGACAAACAATGAAAAAAGATAAAAAAGAAAAACAAGAACAAACAAAAGTAAAAGTTAAAATAGATAAAAGCAAAATAGTTTCAAAAATCATGGCTGGATTTTTATTAATTTTAATGATATTAGCATCTTGCTCAACATGCATATATTTTGTAGTTACAAGTGTAAAATAGTTATGCCAAATATAATATAAGAGGAGAAAGGTATAAATATGGGAAACATAGGAATAGTATTGAATAATTTTTATGAGCAAAATATATTAACATATATAAAAATGTATCAAGAATATCCAGTAAAATTAATTTCTTTGATATTAGATATAGCAATTGTAATATTTTTAGCATATGAATTATTAAGAATAGTAAAAGACTCAAGAGCTTGGCAATTAGTAAAAGGAATAGCTTTTTTAGTAATTGCGACAGCAGTAAGTGGAATATTAAATTTACATATATTAAATTATATATTATCAACAGTAATGGATTGGGGAGTAATACTTATAATAATTATATTCCAACCAGAAATAAGACGTGCACTAGAACAACTTGGAGGAACTAACAAATTTTCAAGATTTTTTGGATTTGATAAAGATATAATTACCAAAACTAAAGAAGATATATATAAAGTTGTAATTGCAGCATATGAACTAGCTCAAAAAAGAACAGGTGCATTAATAGTAATAGAAAGAGATATTCAAATAAAAGATATAATAGCAACAGGAATACCAATGGATGCAGAAGTATCACCACAATTATTAGTAAATATATTTGTGCCTAATACACCTTTACATGATGGAGCAGTTGTAATAAGTAATAATAAAATAGCTGCAGCAGCTTGCATGTTACCATTAGCTAGTGATCAAGACATTGCTAAAGAATTAGGAACACGACATAGAGCTGGAATTGGAATATCAAAAGAATCAGATAGTATAGCAATAATAGTATCAGAAGAAACAGGAAAAGTATCAGTAGCAAAAGACGGAACATTAATAGCAGATGTTAGAGAAGATGCATTGAAAAAGATACTAATTAGTAATATAGTTACTAAAAGATTAAATGAAGCTAAAGCAAAAAGTGAAAAGAAAAATATAAAAGAAGTAATAAAGAAAAAATTTCAAAAGAAAGAAAAAACAAAAAAAGAAAATGAAAAGGTGGCAAAATAGAGCCATCTTTTTAGCAATAAGAAAGGGAAGAAATGAGAAATATAAAACTAACAATAGAATATGATGGAAAAGATTTTAATGGATGGCAAAAACAACCAACAAAATTAAATATACAAGGAACAATTGAACAAGCAATAAAACAAATTACAGGTGAAGAAGTACAATTAAATGCTTCTGGAAGAACTGATGCTGGAGTTCATGCATTTGGACAAGTTGCTAATTTTAAAACAAATTCACAAATACCAATAGAAAAATTTGCAATAGCAATAAATTCAAGATTAAAAAGATCAATAGTAATAAAAAAAGCAGAAGAAGTTGATGAAAGATTCCATAGTAGGTTAAACTGTAAGAAAAAAACATATAGATATGTTATAAATAATACACCAGAAGGAACAGCAATATATAGAAATTTAGAAACACATATTCCACAAAAATTAGATGTAGACAAAATGCAAGAAGCAGTAAAATATTTTGAGGGAGAACATGACTTTAAAGCATTTAAAGCAAGTGGAACAAGTAGTAAAAGCAGTGTTAGAACAATATATAAAGCAGAAGTGTATAAAGAAGGAGATAGAATATTTATAGAACTTACAGGAAATGGATTTTTATATAATATGGTAAGAATAATTGCAGGAACATTAGTTGATGTTGGGATAGGGAAAATAAAACCTGATGAAATTCCAGAAATAATAAAAATGCAAAAAAGAGAAAATGCGGGAAAAACACTACCACCTAATGGATTGTATTTATTAAAAGTAATGTATGAATAAGTAACAAAAAAATAAGTGTATTCATAATATATATCGAAAACATACAGATTTATCTGGAAAGGATGATATATATGAATATACTTATTTTTTTAGCCGTAATACTTGTAACAATAGTATTAGCAATATTTATTAACAGATTAGTTCGTTGCCCACTGTTAGTTGGATTTATATTTTTTTCAATTGCATTATTGGTTGCAATAATTTTATCTAATTTAACATTAGTTATTTTGGCAATAATATTAGGAATTGTTGCTTTTGTGTCTGCATTTTTAGATTGTTTATTTAAAAGCTGTTGCTTTTTTAGAAATAATAGTTGCCTAGGATGCCATAACCCATATGAAGAGAATAATAACAATAATAATGAAAATACAAATACAAATAATAATCTTAGAATAATTAATAGTAATGGAGATGTTATTGCTAGCATTAGTGGAAATTCTGTAAATTGCTATGATGAAGAACCTGATTGCTGTTGCAATAATGGTAGAAATGGATTGAATTCTTTACTATCAGATGCAAATACTACAAATAGTATAAATACTAATACAACTTCATATTCTTGTAATTCGAGAGGATATAAGAGAAGGTTTTAAAATTGCTTGAAATCAACATAAAAAAGTGCTATAATAATATTGTAACATGTTAAAATAACATATTGTAGGAGGAAACCAAATGACAATGACTTTGGGAAAAGAAATAAGGGAAGCTTTTTTAGAAAAGGGAATGACTCAGGCTGAATTAGCTCGGAAATCAGGTATAAACATAGGAACAATGAAGGATTATGTCAACGGCTATTGCTGCCCGAGTTTTGGAAAAATTAAAAAGATAGAAAAAACTCTAGGGGTTCAATTTAAGCAATATCCAAAGGAGAAAAGAAAGGAAGCAATAGACAAGAAGAAAATTAAAATAATAGGAGAGAATATTAAGTATATAATCCATACGAAAGGGATGACTCAGATAGAGTTATCAGAAGTAACTAATATATCTAAACCTGTAATATGCAAGATTATAAGAGGAGAGAAGGATTCAATAAAAGAAAGTTTTTTAGAAAAAATTTCTGATGCTTTAAAAGTATCGATAGAAGAACTTATGTCACCGAGTTATATAAGTGACAAAGAAAAAGAACTTCTTGAAGAAAAGCTAAAAAGTTTGCCTAAAGAGGAACGAGAAAGGCTAGCAAATTGGCTTCTTGAGCTAGACTAAGAAAAATAGAGTATAAAGAATAATTTCTTTATACTCTATTTTTTGAAATTTGGTAGCGAAGGTGGGACTTGAACCTACGACCTGCCGGGTATGAACCGGATGCTCTAGCCAACTGAGCTACTTCGCCATAAAGTTGAAACTTTACTAATTATAATAGGTATTTAAAGTTTTGTCAATAGTAAATTGAAAAAAAATAAAAATAGCAATAAAAATCTTGATATTTTTAAGTTTGCATAGTAAAATATAAAAGAAGAAAAGTATTGAGAGGAGAATATACTTTGGAAAAGAAAAATAAGACTCAAGAGATAAAGAAAAAATTAGAATTTATAGGATTAGATTTAGAAAATATACCAAAAACTTTAAAGCTAGTAGAAGAATTGAAATTTAGACCAAATTCTGGATTTGATGAAAAAAAATATAGACAATATAGGTTTGTATCACCCAAAGAAATACAAATATTGTTATCACCAACAAATAGGCTAGACGATATAAAAGAAAAATATACGAAATCAAGTCCGTTAGCAGAGTATTTAGAACCAAATTCTGACGAAGAAGAAGAAAAATATAATACTTTTTTGCGCCTATTAGATGAAATTGAAATTGAAGATATAGAAAAAATAGAAGCAGAGCAACAAGCAATAAACAAAAAAATTCCTTTTAAAGTAAGATATCCTGGAAATTATCTATGGCAAATATATTATGCAGAGACAACTGACCAATATTTTATGATAGTTCCAACAGAGGACAAAGACTATTCTACATTTTTCTATGTATTAAAAAAACAAATAGAAAAAAAGAAAGCAGGAAAAATATTTGTTCCAATCAGTAATGCAGATTATAGTAGGGAGTTATTAAACAAAACAGAAATACAAAGTTTAGAAAATTATTTATGGCTATTTACAAAAGATTGGCCATCAATTTATGAAGTATATGATAAAACAGGAAAATTAAGTTTACAAATCGTTGGAGAAACAGAAGTGTATGGAAATATAAAATCAGAATATAAAGTAAAACTTTCAAACAAAATAGAATCAACAAAGTTCTTTAAACTAGTAAAAGCCTTATTTATTGTACAATCTGAATTACCAAATTATTATCAATTTGAAACAAGAATTGATAAACAAGGAGGTTTAGAATTCTATTATAATAACAAATTAATGAAATATGATGAATTAAGTGACTGGCTAAATAAAGAATATCAAAATTTACTAGAAATAGAAAATAAATCAATAGAAGAAAATAATTCATTACAAGAAAAATTAATGAAATTGAAAAAACAATCACAAGAATTAGATATAGAATATTTAAGTAAAGAAAAACAAATATCAACATATTTGGAATGCAAAAAAACTTTTTTTGGAAAGGTAAAATACTTTTTTAAATATAGTGGTAAAAAGCAAAAAGTAAAAAAAGAGAAAAGCGAAGAAAATGTAGAGAAAATAGAAAATGTTGACGAAAAAGTAGATGAAAAAATAAAAGCACAATACACATTAGAAGAATTGATAAAAAAAGGGAAAGAAACTAATGAAAAAGAAGATAATTTAAAAAAGACAAAAATGGATATAAATGCGTTAAAACTAAAAAATAGAAACTTAGTAAAAAAGATAGAAAATGCAACAGCATTTATAAACGAAATAGATAGTCATAAAAGAAGCATATTTGAATTTTGGAAATATAGCAATAAAGATGAAGTACAGGCTTTAGAAGAAGGAGAAGAAGAACCAATAAATATAAAGCCTCGTTCAAAAGTATTTAATTATGAAGAAGATATGGATGAATTTGGAGAAGAAATTGATGAAATTCAGAGACAAATATTTTCAAAAGAAGAGTTAGACAATATCTATTTACTAGCAACAAATCAAGTAGAAATAATTAATAAATTAAAGACAGATTCAACAGAAGCAAAAGAATTAGAACAATGGATGAAACAAATAAAAAAAGACCTAAAAAATGAGAAAGATATTACAGAAGAAGATGTTGTAGACATATTTGGAGGATTATCGGAAGATACAAGAAAAATTACAAAACTTGCAAATAAATCACATAGAGAACATCCTAAAAATAAATATGCAATATTAAGAGTATCAAAATCTATGAAAACTATAGAGTATAAAGCAGCATTAAGTAACGCAATAAGCATAATAAATGAAGCTATAGAAAAAAATAAATTAACACAAGAAGTAGCAGGATACAAATGGATGGAAGATGATCAAAATATTGATACAAATGAATTTAATGTATTTAATTTAAACCCAGAAAAAGAAATAGAAAATGCACTAATGGATACTGAAAGTGGAAAAGTAAATTTATATAAAATGAATTTAGAAAAAGGAGTAAAAGCAATAGCTTTTTCAAATTGTGTATATTATGACAATCAAAATAAAACTTTACCAGTAGGAATGGATAAGGATACAAGAATATTAGCAAATATTCTTGATACAGATATAACTTTAGATAGTAAAAAAGTTATAAGAGTAGGAAGATTAGAAGATAATAGTGATATTGCTTCAAAATTAATTATAAAAACAATTAATGTGTTAGAATATACAGTAAAAGAAGAACTTGAAAAATAGGAAAGGAAAGCAAGATGGAAAAGGAATTTAAATCAGGATTTGTTGCTATGCTAGGAAGAACTAATGTTGGAAAATCAACATTAGTAAATTTACTAGTAGGAGAAAAAGTAGCAGCAACAGCCAATAAAGTTCAAACTACAAGAACAGCAATTAGAGGAATTGTAAATAGAGAAAATTCACAGATAATATTTATAGACACACCAGGAATTCATAAACCAAAAACAAAACTAAATGAAACAATGGTAGAAACATCATTTGGAGTTATAAGTGAAATAGATTTAATATTATTTGTGATAGAAGCAACAAGTGAAGAAATTGGAAGAGGAGACATGAGGATTCTTGAAAAAATAAAAGAATCAAAAAAGAAAGCAATATTAATAATAAATAAAATAGACTTAGTAAAAAGAGAAAAGTTGCTTAAATTAATAGATATGTATCAAAAAGAATACAATTTCGAAGCTGTAATACCTATTTCATCTTTGCAATCAAAATATAGAGATATTATATTAGACGAAATAGAAAAGAACTTAAAACCAGGGCCAGCATATTATGATACTGAGGAGTATACAGATCAAACATTAAGGCAACTGGCGGAAGAAACAATAAGAGAAAAAGCACTTACATTTTTACAAGATGAGGTACCACATGGAATATATGTTGAAGTTGAAAAAATGAAATACAGAAAAAATCAAAAAGGAGAACCAATGTATGACATAGAAGCAACAATATATTGCTTAAGAAATTCACATAAAGGAATTATAATTGGAAAAGGCGGAAATATGTTAAAACGCATTGGGCAATCAGCAAGAATAGATATGGAAAATAACTTTGGAACAAAAGTGAATTTAAAAACATGGGTAAAAGTCAAAGAAGATTGGCAAGATGACTCATCAATAGTTAAAAAATTTAAATTACAATAGAAACAAATGCATAATTTGTATACGAATTGCGAAAGATAGAATTAAAGGAAGTGAGCTTATGATTAAGAAAATGGCATGGAATACCTTTAAAAACACAGGTGATGTAAATACATTTTTAGAATTAAAACAATTACAAAATTTAGAAGAAAAAATACAAATAGATAAACAATTAAAACAACCTATGGAGGGACAAAATGGGAACAATAAAAATGAGTGGTATAATAATTTCTGAAAATAACTTAGGTGATTATGACAAAATGCTAACAATGTTAACTCCGGGATTAGGTAAAATATCATGTGTTGCAAAAGGCGCTAGAAGACAAAGAAGCGCCTTACTTGCAGGTACACAGTTTTTATGTTTTGGAGAATACATGATGTATAAAGGTGCAAATACATATAATATAAATTCTTGTGAAACAATAGAAGTATTTTACAAATTAAGAACAGATTTGGACAAGCTAAACTATGCAGTAGAAATGACTAAAATAGTAAGAGATGTAACAGATGAAAATGAAAACTGTTATAAAATTTTACAATTATTTTTAAATACATTATACACACTATCAGAAACTGATAAAAATCCAGAATTGATATTAAGCATATTTAAATTAAAGATATTATGCTTTTTAGGATTTACACCAAGAATAACAGAATGTGTAAACTGCAGGCAAAAAGAAGAGATGATGTACTTTAGTTTAAGAGATAATGGATTTAAATGCTCAACATGTGGTAGACAAGATAAAAGCTGTTTACAAATGAGTGAAAGCACGGCAAGTGCTATAAAGTATATAGTTATGGCACCTCCTAAAAAATTGTATTCATTTAATTTAAAAGATGAATCTTTAAATGAATTAAAATTAATAACGAAGTTGTATTTTAATGAAAAGTTAGAAAGGCCAATATAGTATGAACATTGTTTGAGGAAGGAATAAAATATGGAAGAATTAGTTGATATTTTAGTTACAACATATAACACTAATGAAAAATACTTAAAAAAACAAATAGATAGTATATTAAGACAAACATATAAAAACATTAAAATATACATAAGTGATGACAACTCTCCTAATCCGAGAGTAGCAGAGATATTAAGACAATATAAAGAACTTGATGAAAGAATTGAATTATATATTCAACCTAAAAATTTGGGCTATAATAAAAATTTCGAATTTTTATTAAATCAATCAAAAGCAAAATATATAATGTTTTCAGATCATGACGATATATGGCACAAGGACAAAGTTGAGAAGAGTTTGACTGAATTAAAAGAAAAAGATGTAGACATGGTATATTGTAATTGTAGACAGGTTGATGAAGATGGAATTGTTCTACATGATGATTATTTTAAGTATAAAAATGTACCATTAGTTAATGGAAAAAGCAAACTTGCTATTTCAAGATGTGTTGGAATTGGATGTTCTCAAATTATTACAAAATCAGTGAGAGATAAAATGATTCCATTTAAGAAGAATTTTATGGCACATGATTGGTTAGCTGCATTTATTGCAAATGAAGGTAAAGGAATGTGTTATATTGAGGAACCTCTTTTTGACTATAGATTACATTCTTCTAATGTGTTTGGAGGAAGAAGTTTAAATCAGAATCTTGAAAGATGGAAACAAGAACATGGAAAGGATTATAAATCTTTCTTAGAGTATAGAAAAGATGCTATTAATAGAGCTTATCTTGGTGGCATTGAAATGTGCAAGGAATATGTATCCATAAAAGAGGATAAATTGTTTATAGAAGATGCGGAAAAGTATTATGAAAATATTTTAAAAAGCACAAAAATAAACTTGAAATTGAACGAGTTTTTTAAGATTCTATCTGGAAAAAATCAGTTCAAAAAGATTATTAGAGAAATGGTGTTATTTCATTTTCCAATTATAGGATATTTGAAGTTTAGAAAGTAGTATATTATATAAAAAACTAATAAATATAAGCTTTTCATTACATGTCTCGGCTTATTACGAAATTTAAGAAATTCTAATTTATTTTATGGCACCCTTCCACTCTCGTGAACTCTTTCCATAAAATTACATAGAATTTCTAAAATTTCTTCATGCACATTCGGCATTTCATTCAAAGTTTATATTTATTAGTTTTCTTAAAACAATATATTATCAAATATCAACATAATATAACGCAAGAAAAATTGAGCTATTTAGAGTCTAATTATTGACTTTAAATAGCTCTTATAGTAGAATAGCAAGAGAAAATGTAATAAAAGGGAAAATATATAAAACAATGGAGGAAATATGGAATTTATAAAGATATTATGGAAAAACAAAAGGTTAGCATGGCAATTAGGAAAAAACGATTTTAAAAATAGATTTGCAAATACAAGTTTAGGAAGTGTATGGGGATTTTTACAGCCATTTGTATTTATGATGATGTATGTAATAGTATTTCAATACATATTCAAGCAAACAGGACCAGAAGGTGCACCATATGTTGTATGGTTTATGCCTGGAATGGCAATGTGGATGACAATTAATGATGGAGTTATAGGAGCAAGTAATGCAATAAGAGGATATAGTTATTTAGTAAAAAAAGTAGTATTTCCAGTAGATATAATACCTATTATATCATTACTAGCAAACTCATTTGTTTCTTTATTTTTACTAGCAATTGCAACAGTAGTTTGTATGGCATTTAAATTTGTACCTAATATTTTACAGTTAATATATATGATTTTTGCAGTATATGCATTTTTAATTGCAATAACTAGATTTACATCAGCTGTAGCAACATTAGTGCCAGACTTTTCAAATTTACTAGGAATTATAATGCAAATAGGAATGTGGCTTACACCAGTAGTTTGGGATTTGAGTATGATAGCAGAACATCATACAATAACTAGAGTTATGAAATGTTTACCATTTACATACCTAGTAACAGGCTTAAGAGAAAGTTTTATGGGAACAGGAAATATAGTAACAAGTGGACATGGAATCTATACACTTATATTTTGGGTTATTACTATAATTGTATTTGTATGGGGAAATTATATATTTAAAAAGAGCAAAAAAGATTTTGCAGATGTATTGTAAAAATTAGAATATGTAATCGTGAAAGGAGTAAATATATTCACATAGTTAATATATTATAAATTAAAATGAAAGAAAAAAACATAAAGAGAAAAATATTAAGGTATGTATTGGGTATGATAGGCATTTTGTTTATAATTTTTGGAGTATATTTAGTAAATAGATATTTAATACCAAGAGTTGATTCCAAAATTGCAAATACTCAAACAGAAAAAAATGAAGAAAAATATGAAATAACCGAAAATACATATACAAGTAATGAAATCAAAATAAAGATAGACAAAAAAGAAGAAGGAGAAGGAAAAGACAAAGTTACATATTATATAGCAGATATAAAAATAGAAAATCCAGATAGAATCAAAAAAGCATTTGCAAAAGATCAAATTGGAACAAACATAGTAGAAAAAATGAGTACACTTTCTTCTAGAAATAATGCTATTTTAGCTATTAATGGTGATTACTATGCTTTTAGAAAAGATGGAATTATAATAAGTGATTCTCAAATTTATAGAAATGTTCCAGCAAGAGAAGGACTAGCAATCTATAAAGATGGAACAATGAAAATATATGACGAAAAAAGTACGACAGCAGAAGAACTTATAGAGAATGGGGTAAAAGAGACAATGTCTTTTGGACCTGTTTTGGTAAGAAATGGCAAAGCAGATGCAAACTATGAAACATATGCAGTAGATGGTGATAATCTTATAAGAGGAAATATAGCAACTGAAAATCCAAGAACTGGAATAGGATACTATGATAAAAATCATTATTGTTTTATAGTAGTTGATGGAAGAAAAGAAGGATATAGTAAAGGTGTAACATTAAATGAATTTGCACAAATATTTGAAAATCTTGGATGTGAACTAGCATATAATTTAGATGGAGGAAATTCTGCTAATATGTACTTTATGAATAAAAAAGTAAATATATCCAGCCAACCAGGAGACGGAGAAAGAGAAATAAGCGATATTCTTTATATTTATTAAAGGAGATTTATATGAAAATATTAATACCATCTTATGAACCTAATGAAAAATTAGTTAATTTAGTAGAACAAATAAAAGAATTAACAAATATTCCAATAATAGTAGTTAATGATGGGAGTGGGGAAAATTATAACGAAATTTTCGAAACTTTAAAAACTAAAGGAGTTACAGTTTTAAAACATCAAACAAATCAAGGAAAAGGGGCAGCAATAAAAACAGGAATTAAATATTTGATAAAAAATAATGAAAAACAAGGATGTGTATGTGCTGATTCAGATGGGCAACACACAGTAAAAGATATTTTAAGAATATGTGAAGAATTAGAAAAAGATAAAAAAGATATTGTTTTAGGCGTAAGAAATTTTAAAAAGGAAAATATTCCGTTTAGAAGTAAATTTGGAAATAATATATCAAAGATATTATTTTATGCTATGACTGGAGAGAAAGTAAGAGATACACAAACAGGATTGAGAGGATATTCAAGTAAACTATTTGAATGGTTACTTGCAATTGATGGAAATAGATATGAATATGAATTTAATATTTTGCTAAAGATGAAAGAAGAAGGCATAACATATACACAAATTGATATAGAGACAATATATGAAGATAAAAATGAATGTTCTCATTTTAGAGTAATCAGAGATTCAATATTAATTTACAAACCAGTTTGTAAGTTTTTAATATCTTCAGTATTATCTGCAATAATAGACTTTGTGCTATTAATGATTTTTCAAATGTTTTTCAACAATTTATTACTTGCAGTTATTTGCTCTAGAAGTATAAGTTCTATATTTAATTTTGTCTTAAATAAGAACTATGTATTTGACAAAAAAGAAAGCAAAAATGCTATAAAAATGGCAGGAAAATATTTTAGCCTAGTAATTATAATAATGATATTTAATTATTTAATATTAAATTTATTGAATACAATAATTGGAATTAATTTAGTAATATCAAAAATAATTACAGAAATAATCTTATATTCTTTCAGTTTTATTGCACAAAAAAGAGTTGTTTTTAAAAATAGAAAGGAAAAATAATGGAAGAGAAAATAGATATATTAATGGCAACATACAATGGAGAAAAATATTTGAAAGAACAAATAGAAAGTATACTAAACCAAACATATAAAAATATAAGATTAATAATATCAGATGATGCATCAAAAGATTCTACACCTCAAATTTTAGAAGAATATAGAAAAAAAGACAGTAGAATAGAAATATATTTAAATAAAGAAAATAGAGGAGTAGTAAAAAATATAGAGTTTTTGTTAGAAAAAGTAGAAGACGAATTTTATATGTTAGCAGACCAAGATGATGTATGGTTACCATTAAAAGTAGAAAAATCAATCGAAACATTAAAAAAACAAAATGCAGATTTGGTATTTGGAGATTTAGAAGTTGTTGATGAAAAATTAGAAACATTATATCCTTCATTTGGAGATTTTATGTTGTTAAATAGAAAAATAAACAAATATATAGATAGTTATAAAGTAAATTATTTATATAATTGTGTAACAGGATGTACGGTATTGTCAAAAAAAGAATTTATTAAAAAGATAATACCAATACCAACAGAATCTAAATATTTAATACATGACCATTGGATTGGTCTTATAGTAGCTTTAAATGGAAAATTGGCATATATGCCAGAAAAATATATTAAGTATAGACAACA
>CAKPDZ010000042.1 GCA_934149155.1 uncultured Clostridia bacterium
AAAGACATCGAAAGAGGTCAAGTACTATGTAAACCAGGAACAATTCATCCACATACAAAATTCACATCAGAAGTATACGTTTTAACTAAAGATGAAGGTGGAAGACATACTCCATTCTTCAACGGATACAGACCACAATTCTATTTCAGAACAACAGACGTAACAGGTGTTATCGAATTACCTGCTGGAACAGAAATGGTTATGCCAGGTGATAACGTATCAATGACAATTGAATTAATTACACCTATCGCTATCGAAAAAGGATTAAGATTCGCTATTCGTGAAGGTGGTAGAACAGTTGGTTCAGGTGTTGTTGCTGATATAATCGAGTAATAAAACCATTAATAGCAAGAGTTACAGAGTTTTGTAACACCTTGCTATTTTTATTTTTCCCACTAATTTCCCACTCTAGTTATATTACGAAGATATTACAGAAATATTAAAAAAATATTACATTAACATAATATTTGACAAATTGTACCAAGTATAGTATAATGGATTTGTATGATATGTAAAGGGAGGATTTATAGATGGGAGATAAAAAAGAAAAATGGGAGATACAATTTGAAAATTATCAAAATGGAGGTTTAGACCAAAAAAAAGAAGAATTAAAGGCTAAACATGAAAATGAAGAAATTGATATAAAAACATATATGAAGGAACAAAAGAGACTAGAAAAAATTAAAACAAATTTGCCTAAAGTAGAACATTTAGTTGAGTTAAGAGAAGAATTAAAAGACTTAAAAAAAGAAATAGAAAATGAATTAATTTTAAGAGCAAATGAATCAGAGAAAGTTAAAGATGCTGAACAAAGAAAAAACGAAATGGAAAATTTAGATAAAGAAAATGAAGTTTTAATGCTAAAAATAGAAGAGGCAAAAAAACAATTAAAAGACAAAAACTTATCTGACCAAGATAGACAAAAATTAGAGGAAGAATTAAAAAAAGATGAGACTAAACTAAAAGATAATAATGATAAATATTTTGAATTAAATGCTAAAAATAAAAAACAAGTGAAAACAGAAAGAAAAGATGATATTTCTAAAATAAGTAGTGAAGAGTTAAAGAAGAATTATCAAAAAGTATGTAAGAAATTATCAAGAAATAATTTTTATGCAAAAAGATTGTTAAAAGGTTATGATATTGAAACTGTAAAAGAAGAAGATAAAAATATTGATTGGGAATCAAAAAAACATGAAATTGACATGAAGAAGTTAATTGCTAAAGGAAAAGAAGCACAAAAAATGCAAGGATTAATAGAAGGTGCGAAAGAAGAGAATCTTCAACAAAAAATAGCAGAGGAAGAATTAGGAGAAAATGTTCAAAAAATTATGGAGGATAAAAGAGAAACTTTTCAAAAGGCGGATACAAAAGAAATGTCAATGGTAGAAGTAAGTGAATTTGAACAAAAGCATCCTAGATTAGCTAAAATTAAGAACTTTTTAGCTAATATAAAAAATAAAATATTTGATAAGACAGATAAAGAAAACATTAAGGAGAATTCAAAATCAGTTGAAGAAAAACAAGAAGAGCTAAAAGAAGAAAAACAAGAAGAGAAAACAGAAAAAGATACTAAAAATAAACATAAAGACTTTATTTCCAGATTAAAAAATATGAATGAATATGAGATATTTGATGTTGCTGAAAAAGGTATGGATGGAATAGAAGAAGAAAGAATGAGTGAAGCAAAGAAAAGACTATTAGAGAATAAGAGAAAGTCAGCAGAAGCATCAAAGACTAAATATGAGCAAGGACTTAATGATTATTATAAGAGCCATAATATAAATAAAACTATGACAGATAATACAAATTATATAGATCCATCAATAAAAGATGAGGGAAGATAGAGAAGTGTTAAATGAAGAGTACTAAAATTATAATAGTGCTCTTTTTTTGAGTAAATTTTTTAAAACTATTGCAATTTTAAGAAAACAATAATAAAATAGAAACATCATGAATAATCATAATTATAATAAGGCTATAGAAAGGAAATGAGGCAAAACATGAATATATTATTAGATGCAATGGGGGGAGACAATGCTCCAGATGCAAATATAAAAGGAGCATTAAAAGCTATAAATCAAGTAAAAGCAAATGTAACATTAATAGGAAAAGAAGAAATAATTAGAAGAAAAATAAAAGAATTTACAGGAAAAGAATTGGAAGAGGTATCTTCAAGACTAAAAATCAAGAATGCAACAGAAACAATAGAAATGGAAGAACAACCAACAGTAGCAATAAAACATAAAAAAGACTCTTCAATGGTAGTTGGGTTTAAAATGCTAAAAGATGGGGAAGGAGATGTATTTATTTCTGCAGGAAATTCAGGAGCTTTGTTAGCTGGAGCTACATTACTTGTAGGAAGAATAAAAGGAATAGATAGACCAGCATTAGCAGGAATACTTCCAGCATATAAAAGTCAATTATTGCTTATTGATTCAGGTTCAAATACAAATTGCAAACCAATAAACTTATTACAATTTGCCCAAATGTCTACAATATATTTAAAAAATACATTTGGAATAGAGAGACCAGCAATTGGATTATTAAATATAGGAACAGAGGAAACAAAAGGTAATGAATTAGTAAAAGAGAGTTATAAACTATTAAAAGAAAAATCAGAAGAATTAGGAATTAATTTTGTTGGAAATGTAGAAGGAAGAGATGCTTTTTCAGGAAAAATAGATGCAATAGTAACAGATGGATTTACAGGAAATGTATTTTTAAAAACAACAGAAGGTCTTGGAAAATTTGTAAAAAGAACATTAACAGAAAGTTTAACACAAAGTTTAATTTCAAAAATATGTACAGTACCATGTCTTCCTGCAATAAATAGATTTAAGAAGACAATGGATTATAAATCATATGGAGGAGCATTATTTTTAGGGGTTAAGAAACCTGTTGTAAAAGCACATGGAAGTAGTGATGAAACACTTTTTGAATTTACAATTAAACAAGCTGAAAAGTTTGTAGAGAATAAAGCTGTTGATAAAATGATAGAAGAATTTGAAAAAAATAGCTCAAAGGCTTGAAATTAAACAGTTCCAGACAAAATACTGAATGGGTAGTATAAAAAATAAAAAATATTATAAATATGCTTGACAAAATAATGAACATATAATATAAATGTTACAGGTGAAATTTGATTATTAAAAACAGATATCATTTAGCACATGAGAGGAGGTGAACTTGTAATGAGTTCAGAAGAAGTTTTTGAAAAAGTAAAAGGAATAATTGTAGAACAATTAGGAGTTGCTGATACAGCTGTTACAATGGAAGCATCTTTTATAGATGATTTAGGAGCTGATTCATTAGATATAGTAGAATTAGTAATGGCATTAGAAGAAGAATTTGATATAGAAATTCCAGATGCTGATGCAGAAAAAGTTGTTACAGTAGGAGATGTAGTTGACTACATAAAAGAAAATGTATAAAATAAAAGGAGAACGAAAGAAATTCGTTCTTTTATTTTATCATAGAATTGCTAGCTAATGGATAATTTTTTAGCGAAAAAACTTGAAAAAAATGCAAAATAGTATATAATAGAATAGGGTAAATTAAAAGAGAAAGTTGAAAAAAATTATGTTATGATTTTTTTCAACTTGGTTTGTATTTAGAAAGGAATGGAGATTATAACATGAAAAAATTAGAACAAAATATAGGTTATACATTTAAAGATAAAGAACTATTAAAAAAAGCTTTAACCCATACATCATATGCATATGAGCACAATGTGGAAAGTAATGAAAAACTAGAGTTTTTAGGTGATAGTATTTTAGAATTCATTTCAAGTATTTATTTGTATGAGAATTATCCTAACTTAAAAGAAGGAGAAATGACTAAAGTTAGAGCAACAGTAGTGTGTGAAACTAGTTTACACAAGATAGCGCAAATGCATGGTTTTAGTGATTTCTTGTATCTTGGAAAATCAGAAAGAACTACAAATAAAGAAGTAAGACCTGCAATTTTAGCTGATAGTGTAGAAGCAGTGATTGCTGCGATGTATTTAGATGGAGGATTAGAAGAAGCAAAAAGATTCATTATAGAAAATTTAGAAGAACCAATAAAAATAGCAAGTCAACATGTGGGACAAAAAGATTATAAAACAGTTTTACAAGAAAAGTTACAAAAGCATGGAGAAGTAGAAATAAAATATACAATAATAAAAGAAACTGGACCAGACCATGATAAGACATTTGAAGCGCAAGTAGAATGTAATCACAAAAAATTAGCAGAAGGAACAGGAAAGTCAAAAAAGCTTGCAGAGATGGAAGCAGCTAGAAAAGCATTGCAGAATTTAAAATAAAAGAGGTGAAAAAATGAAAAAACATTATATTATCCCAATATTTGTACCACATCTAGGATGTCCAAATGATTGCATATTTTGTAACCAAAGGTCAATAAGTGGACAACAAAAAATGATAACAGCAGAAGATGTAAAGAAAACAATAGATTTTTATTTAGAAAATATAAAAGA
Organism: uncultured Clostridia bacterium; assembly: GCA_934149155.1. GTDB lineage: Bacteria > Bacillota > Clostridia > TANB77 > CAG-508 > CAG-269. Next base: position 4,478 of record CAKPDZ010000042.1, read on the forward strand.
TAAAGAAGCAAAAAAGGAAGTTGCATTTTTTGGTGGAAGTTTTACAGGAATTGAAGAAGAAAAACAAGAAGAATTTTTACAAACAGCATATGAATATATTGAACAAGGCAAAGTTGATTCAATAAGAGTATCAACAAGACCAGACTACATAGACAAAAAAATTCTTAAGAGGCTAAAGAAATATAAAGTGCAAACAATTGAACTAGGGGTACAATCTGCAAATGATTATATATTAAAAAGAGCTAATAGAGGACATACATTTGAGGATGTAAAGAGAGCATCAAAAATGATAAGATGGCGTGGATTTAAATTAGGACATCAAATGATGGTTGGTTTGCCAGAAAGTACTAGAATTGATGAAATAAATACAGCTAAAGAATTAATAAAATTAAAACCTAAAATGGTAAGGATATATCCAGTTTTAGTAATTAAAAATACAAGATTAGAAAAAGAATTTCTAGATGAAAAATACACACCTTTAACTGTAGTACAAGCAGTAGAAACATGTAAAGAGTTAATGGCAATGTTTAATCAAAAAGGAATAGAGGTAATAAGAGTAGGATTACAAAATACAGATGAAATAACAGATCCTAATATAGATGGAAGTGAAGTTGTTGCAGGCCCTTATCATCCAGCATTTAGACAATTAGTGGAATCAGGTTTATGGTATGATACAATTCTTGCAAAAATTAAACAATTAAATGTAAAGGTAAAAAAGGTACAAGTAACTGTAAATCCTCAAGATGCAAATAATGTTATTGGACATAAAAGAGAGAATGTAGAAAAATTAAAAGAGCTTTATACATTAGATTTAATTGTAAAGCAGGATGCTGATATTAAACCAGGAAAACTAGATATAAAAGTATTAGAGACATATCCTGAGTTTTTAGAGGATCATAAATAAAAGGGGAAGAATATGGAAAAAAACAAAAGATTAATAAATATATTATTAGTAGTAATAATGATATTAGTAGTTATTGGATGCGTTTTAGGATATATTTTTTTTACTAAAGATAAGACCAAGCCGATTATAGATCCAGAAGAGAAAAGAACAATTCAAAATCAAGAAAAAATATTTTCGATAGAAAATTATCCTAAAGTAGAGTGTTTGGCTGAAACATTGCCATTAGCAGAAGCATTTGAAGCAAATTTGACTGGAACAGATGTGAAAGAAATTAATATCACATATTCAAAATCTGAAGATGCATATACTAATTTAATCAATGGAGATACTGATTTGATTTTAGTTACATATCCATCTGAAAAAGAAAAAAATTTAGTAAGAGAAAAAAATGGAGAATTAGATATAACTCCAATTGCAAAAGATGCATTTGTGTTCTTTGTTAATACAGATAATCCCATTGATAATTTAACATCAGATCAAATTCAAGATATATATTCTGGAAAAACGAGAAGTTGGAAAGACTTAGGTGGAGAAAATGAAAAAATAATAGCTTATCAAAGACCAGAAAATTCTGTAAGTCAAAAAGGAATGATGTCATTAGTTATGAAAGGCAAAAAGATGACAACACCCATTATAGGAAATATTAAGTATGATGATACAGAAATTAATGATGTTATATTAGATTATAGTAATGAAAAAACGACTATAGGATATGCATATAATTATTATGCAAGAACGATGTATATAACAGATAAAATGAAGTTACTAGCAATTGATGGAATTGATCCAACATATGAAAATATTCAAACAGGATTATATGGATTACAAACAAAATATTATGCTGTTACTAGAAAAAATGAAGAGCAAGATAGTGATGTACTTAAATTATTAGATACGATGAAATCTAATAGAGGACAAAATGTAGTAAAGGAGGCAGGATATGTTCAAAACTACTAAATCAAAAACAATTTTTGCACTGATTTTTTGCAGTATATGTATATTAATAACAGTAGGAGCGATAATATATAAAAATATTGAAATTGATGATATGATAAAAGAAGAACACGAAGAACAATCAGAAGATGTGTCAGGAATAAATTTAAAAGGAACATATAATCAAAATGACTTAACAATTTTAGAAAAAAGAGCGACAAAAGATAAGGTTGAAATAACATATTGTCAAATAAATGGATTAAACAATAATGTTATTCAGAATAATATTAATAAAGAGCTAGAAAATGTTGCTATAAACATATATAAAGATAAGATTACAAATTTAGATAAAGTTATAAATGTATCTGTTAATGAAAAAAATGTAGCTAATTTTGCTAATACACTTTCTTTCGAAGTAAGCTATGTTGCCAAAAAAGATGATGATGGAGATGGATTTTATCAAGGATATAAATGTTTAAATTACGATTTGACAACAGGTGAAAAAATAACATTTGATAAGTTATTTACACCAAATGCGCCAATGGAAGAAATTTTAAGAAAATCAGCATATTATAGTTTAGCAAAAAGAAATGTAAAAACAAATTTAGCAGGAGAACTAGAAATATCAGATTATGGAGATGTAGAAAATGAAGTTTTAGTATTTATTAATAAATATAAAAATGAGCAAATAGAAAATTTTGAATTTTCATCAAAGACTATAAGTGTTTTCTGGGGAGAAAATGATGATATAATAGAAATTGATATGTCAAAATATGCAGACTATATTGCTATTTATAATAGATATTTTAGTGATAATAATATTTTTGAGAAAAGTGATGTTGGATTGAAAAATTTATATACGTTATCAGAAAGAAATTCAACAACGTATACATATATGAATTATCAAAAAGGAAGTAATTATTTTATTGATATTAATTTGATGAATTATGATGGAAGTAACAACGAATTTAGCGAAAAATTAAAAAAAGAAAAAATAATAGAATTAGAAGCAGAAATTGAAAAAATAAAAAATTCAATATCAAAAAATCTAGATAGTTTCTATATATTAAACTATAGTATTAATATTTCAACAACTTATAATGATGAAGCAATGCAAAATATGACATATTGTACAACTGAAGGAAATTCATATGAAATTACAACACATGATTTTGAAGAAAATATTGAACCTATAATAATAAAAGCAAATCGAGAAAGTGGTAATGGAATTCAAACATATGTATACAATTTTAAAGATATACTAAATATAGAACCACAAACAACAAAAGAGGCATATAATCCTACAACAGGAGAAAAGATAGTAATTTAGTATAAAATCACTCGTTATTACAAATAATTGTAATAAGGGTGATTTTTTTATGGACAGTATTAAAAGAAAAAAAGGAATAATAAATATTATAGGAACAATTGTAGGATCAGCAATAATGGCATTTGGAACATCTGCATTTCTTTTGCCAAATCAATTATCATCAGGAGGCTTATCTGGAATAGCAACAATAACATATTATTTATTAAAAATTCCAATGGGAGCAATGATAATGGCTTTAAATATACCACTATTTATATTAGCAGGATATAGATTGGGAAAAGAATTTTTTGCTAAATCGTTAATTGGAACAGTTAGTTTATCTGCATTTATAGATATATTTGATAAATATCCAGCAATTACAAATGATAGGTTTTTGGCATGTATATATGGTGGTTCATTAATAGGAATAGGAACAGCAATAATATTAAAAGTTGGTGCGTCAACTGGAGGAACAGATTTGATTGCAACGGTAATTAAAGGTTATAATCCGTACATTTCTATGAGCAAATATTTAATAATTATGGATATTGTTATTATATCTTTAAATGTTTTATTTTTTAAACATATTGAAATTGGGCTGTATTCAGCAATTGCGATTTATCTATATGGGCAAATGATAGATATAATATTTGAAGGAGTATATTATACAAAATTATTATTTATTATTTCTGATAAAAATGAGGAAATTTCTAAAGTTATTGGAGAAAATGTAAAAAGAGGAGTAACTGGTTTATATGGTAAAGGGATGTACAAAAATGAAGATAAATTAGTTTTAATTTGTGCTGCTTCTAGAAATGATACTGCTAAAATAAAGGATATTGCTAAAAAAGTTGATGAGCATTGTTTCATTGTTATAGGAAATGTTAGAGAAGTTCTTGGAAAAGGTTTCAAAGAGACTTAAAAATACATTTATAATTTATTACAATTCACTTTTACTTAAATAGATATTTAGAAATTTATAATATATTGTTTTTTATACCTTGCTGTCGCAATCTCCATATTAAATATACTTACATGTAGATTGCTCCATATCGCATTCGCTTCGCTCATTTGGTCGCTTACGCGGTATTGCAAAACAATATATTATAAATTTTCAAAATAAATATAATGTATTTGTAAATTGTAATAAATTATAAATGTATTTTAAGTTTTGGTAATCATTTGGCTAGAAACTACATTTACATTTACATTGGTGTGAAACTGTGCAGACTTGAATTTCTCATTCCAATTATAATCTTTCCATTCTTTTTGGGTAGTAAAATGAGATAATGCTTTGTAAGAGAAAGAATCAATATCTGTTCCAAAATCTTTAGAGATTTTATTAAAGTAATCATCAAATTGTTTTTCTAAATATTTTTTTGTTGCAATTGAAAAATTTTCAAGAGTACTTGTTTGTTCATATTCAATATCTTTTTCAAGGCTTAAAATAGAAGCTTGTACATTGATATCAAGATATATATTAGGAATATCGTTTTCAATATTAACTGAAAATTTAGAATTTTTCTTAGGAACTATATTAAGTTCAATTTTATCTTTTTCATTTTCATTACAAGGATTATCAATTGAAGCTACAAAAAAATTTAAATTATTTTCTATTAATAGATGGCAGATAGATTCTGTAGCAGTAAGTTTTCCACATAGTTTATCATTATGAAAAACAGCAATTCCTAGATTTTCTGTGCCACGCTTTCCTTGAAGTGAACTTGATCCAGCAGTTAAATCTTCAGGATTTGTAATAACACTTTCATCTTTTTCAGAAGAGATATATTGGGAGGAATCTTGTGAATCTTTAGAAGAGGATTCTGAATTAGAAGATTCTTCTTGTTCTTTACGTGCACTAGCATTAAGTCCACCAAGAGTTGCAGTACCGTCACAAAAATCACCAGATAAAGTGTTAAAAAATTCACCAACAGTAGTATTAGAAAAATAGCCTGTAAACTTATTTGTGATTTCATATGTTGCATAATAATTTGTAGTAATTTTTTCAAGATTTGGTTTTACATTAGAAAGATATTCATATGCAGGACAAGTACTAATAATAAGATTAGTAGTTGGTCTAAACTCTTCGCTGTTAAGCAAACTGTAGATTTGAGAGGAAATACCATTTTTAGCAAAATCTTCAGAAAATATAACAGCACTACAATGTGCTAAATTAATTTCTTTACCAATATAACTATTTAGAAGATTAAGACAACTGTAAATAGAATCTGCTTCTCCAGAAATAAGAATGATATTATTAGATTCGTCAGAAGAATTGCTATTAGGAGAAAACGAAGTTGATTTTGTAAATTGAGCTGTAAGTTTTATCTTTGCATTTTCACCAACATCAATTCCTAATGCTAAGACATAAGCTAAATTAGTTAAGTTGTGTGATGTATAAGAACTTGAAAATGCGCCAATAAAAATTACAAGTAATATTAAAAAAGCTATAATGTTGATTGCGTTTTTACTCGTGATAACCACCTCCTAATGATTTTTTTTATATTTGCTAAGAATAAAATTGAAAAACTGATGCCAATAACCAAAATAAAGAAAGAATATTTATAGGCAGTATTAGAAAGAAATGTGGAAAGTGCACGATTTTTTGGTAGTAAGCTAACAATAAAAATTCCAATTGCAATTAATATATTTAATAAAATTTCGTTTTGGATATGAGTGATTTTTCTTAATATCCTGTTTGAAAATTTTAAAGTAATACCTAAATAACTCATAAAAGATAAAATCCAAATAAGTAAATAAATAGAATCAGGTTTTCTAAAAAAAGAACCAAATTCGATGTATTTAGTTGCAGAATATAGTGGCATTAATTCATCAGTTTCAACAAATCCACTAAACATGAATATAATTGTGGCAACACTTAATAGTAAAAAAATTGAAGAAAGTACTATTGCTGTTATTGAAATATTTTTTATATCTTCTGGCTTTTTCATAATAGGTGGAATAAAGTAAATGTATGCAATTACTTGAAATGCAAAAATATTACATAATCCACTAACAAATGTGGGAAAAAGACCATTTCCGAATATAGGATAGATTTTAGCTACTTCGTAATAAGGAATATCTGCTAAAAATAAGATTAAAGTGCTAATAATTAAAAATGGAAAAAATATAAATATAGTTCTATAAACTGCATTGTGCTTCATATTGCAGGCAGTAATTGCAGAAATTAAGAATAATATTATAATGTAAAAAAGCTTAGTCATTGGAAAATATATAATTTGTAAAAATGAGGAGAATAGATTTAGCAAAATCCCTGCCCAAAATACAAAATATGAAACATATGCTATACCAATGATGCATTTTAAAGTTTTTCCACCAAGGTAATCTGAAATATCTATTATATCATAAGTTGGAAATTTCTGAAGAAAATAGCAAATTAAACATGTATAGCAAATTACTATTATGCTGATATATAGAATATTTAATAAAGAGGAAGAGCCAGTTAAATTTATAATTGATTTTGTGATATTTAAAATTATATGGTTAAAAGTAATAGTTACTAATAATGCTATTGCTTCTTTATTACCAATTTTTACATTATCCATATATAAATTCCTTTCATAAAAAAATATTCCTACATATTATTTACAAATATGTAGGAATTATACATTTATATATTTATTTTAAAAATTGTGAATGCAAAGAATACATAAGCATATCTGATAAGTTTCTTTTTCATTAAATGAGATTGATAGTATTCATAAAATGATTTTAAAGCACTTAATTTATCTGCAATAGTTATAATAAAACTTTCTTTATATTTTGGAAATTGAAAGAATGTTACAGGCCACATATGTTTTAAAATTATATCTTTTTCTTTTTCATTTAAATCACAAATGTTTAATGCATTTTCTAATGCAATTTGTGGATGTCTAAATGCATGCCACCCTTTTAACATTGCTTTAGAATGTCTCCAATCATATAAAAATAAATCATGTAGTATTGCAGCTCTTGCCATTGAAACATAATCTAAATTATGCTTTTTACAGAATCTATATGACCAATAAGCAACTTCTATACAATGATTATAACAGTTTGTATCATAATGCTGTCTGTAATTTTTCATTTGCAATACAGTTGGGTTATTTATTAAGTCTTTTGTTATTTCATAAAATTCTTTGTTCATATTATTTTATCCTTTTCGTGTTTATCTAATTTAAGTAGAATATATTAAATGTTATTGCTTATGTTTTGTTTGTATTTTTTTTATTTCATTTATATTTAATTCAGTTATTTTACTTATTGTGTCTATTGAAACCTTTTCATTTAATAATTTTATAATAATCTTTTCTTTTTCTTCCTGGATTCCAAGTAATTTTCCTTTTTTAAGCCCAAGCTTTTCTCCTTTTTCAAGCCCAAGCTTTTCTCCTTGTTTAAGTCCGAGTTTTTCTCCTTGTTCAAGACCTAATTTATGACCTTCTTTGAGGCCTCGTGCTTTGCCATTGGCTCTAGCTGTAGCTAAGGCTGACTGTTCTTCTAAATCTGACATAAGCTTGATTTCGGCTAATCTTTTAACTTCTTCATTTCCAGTCAAAATCTCATAACTTTCAACAGCTTTTTTTATTATCTTATTATTTTTTTTTGCCATATCTAAAAGGTCACCCCTTTCCATATCCAGAAAAGCAAGCCACTGGTTAATAGGAATAGACATATCTGGATTTTGATTTCTAAATTTATTTAATTCTATGTAATAATACTTAACATTATTATTAATAGCATAATCT
>CAKPDZ010000043.1 GCA_934149155.1 uncultured Clostridia bacterium
TATTCTTCTATTATTTTATGTTCTGGTGCTACTACCATATATGTTGCACCAAATAATGTATCTGGTCTTGTTGTATATACTGTTAATGTCTCATCAGTTTCAGCAATTTTGAATTTTACTTCTGCTCCTTCACTACGTCCAATCCAGTTACGTTGTTGTGTTTTTATTTTTTCTAGATAATCTACATCATCTAAGTCATCTATTAGTCTTTGCGCATATTCTGTTATTTTTAACATCCATTGTGATTTTTCTTTTTGTACTACTGGACTTCCACATCTTTCGCATACACCATTTACAACTTCTTCGTTTGCTAATCCTACTTTACATCCTGTACAGAAGTTTATTGGCATTGTTGCTTTATATGCTAATCCTTTTTTATATAATTGAATAAATATCCATTGTGTCCATTTGTAGTACTCTGGGTCTGTTGTGTCTATCACTCTTGACCAGTCAAATGAAAATCCTAATGATTTTAATTGTTCTGTAAAATGTGCAATATTTTTTGCTGTTGTTATTTTAGGATGTACATTTGTTTTTATTGCATAATTTTCTGCTGGTAATCCAAATGCGTCAAATCCTATTGGGAATAAGACATTATAACCTTGTAATCTTCTTTTTCTTGCTATTACATCTAATGCTGTATAACTACGTGGGTGCCCTACATGTAACCCCTGTCCTGATGGGTATGGGAATTCTATTAGTCCATACCATTTCTTTTTATTTGTATAATCATTTTTTGCATTGAATGTTCCTTCTTTTTCCCATTTTTCTTGCCATTTTTTTTCTACTTCTTTAAAATTATATGCCATCTGTATTCCCTCTCTCTTTTTATAAATTTCAACATACTAATTATACTCGCAAAAAGCCCAAAAGTCAATGACTTTTAAGCTTCTCTTTTCCAATAAAATAAATATTGTTGTGCTATTCCTGCTAAATTTCCAAACTTTTCATGTGCTAATTTTTCTATTTCTTTTTTATTTACTTTTGTTTCATCTTCGTTTTTTATATATAACTCATTCATAACACGTCTAACCCACACATCAATTGGAAAAACCTCAAATCTTTTCAATGTAGAAAATAATAATATACAATCAGCCACTTTAGGCCCAACACCTGATAATGTTAAAAGTTGTTCTCTTACTTCTAAAGTATTAGGATTATTTTGCATTTGTTCTAAATCTACTTTTTTATCTAAAACCATATGAACAGTTTCATATAAGCGTATATCTCTAAAACCTGCACCTAATTTTCTATAATCTTCTACACTAACATCTTTTAATTCTTCTGCAGTTGGAAATGTATAATATCTTTCTCCATTCCACTCTATTTCTTTTCCATATGTTTTTGATAGTCTTTCTATTATTCCTTTTATTCTTGGAATATTGTTATTTGCTGAAATTATATATGATATTATCATTTCCCACAAGTCTTGGTTTAGTATTCGTATTCCTTGTCCATATTCTATACTTGTTTTTACGTTTTTATCTATCTGTGATAGTTTATTTTTTATTTTTTCATAGTTTCTTTTTAAGTCAAAATAATCTTCTACTATTTCTTTTATATCTCCATCACATATTCCTTTAAATGTTACTGTGTTTCCTTGTTTTTGAACATTCATTACATTTTTTCTAAATATTCCTGTATAGCTTCCATCTTCTTGTTTGTTCCATCTAAAACATTGTCCACAATCAAATATATCTGCTAGTTCAAATGATTTTATATTTTCTATTTTGTATTCTTGTTCTTTCATTTTGCTTCACCTCATATATTCTTATTTTACAATAATTATTTTAATATTTCAACAAATTAATAAAAGTCGTCTAAAAGGAGCAATGCCCCTCTTGACAACCTATCTTTCACATATTTTTGCATATTTTCTTAATTTTTCATAGACTAATCTATTTATTGTCCCTGCCGGGAAGTTTCCATCTTTATCTTTCTTACCTGCTGGTACTCCTGTTAGTACTTCTATTCCTTCTTCAATTGTGGAAACAGCATAAATGTGGAATTGTCTATTTTTTACTGCATCTACTACTTCATCAGAAAGTTGTAAATTATTAATATTTTGTACAGGTATCATAACTCCATGAGAACCATCTAGCCCTCTCATTTTGCATATTTGGAAGAATCCTTCTATTTTTTCGTTTACTCCCCCTATTGGTTGTATTTGCCCTTTTTGATTTACTGATCCTGTTACTGCTATTGATTGCTTTATTGGAATTTCTGAAAGACTTGAAAGTAGTCCATATAATTCTGTGCTTGATGCACTGTCTCCATCTACTCCATTGTATAATTGTTCAAAACATATACTTGCTGTTAGGCATAATGGTATGTCTTGTGCAAATAACTCTCCTAGATATCCTGAAAGTATATATACACCTTTGCTATGTGTTGAGCCTGACATTTCTACTTCTCGTTCTATGTTTACAATTCCTTCTTTTCCTGTATAAGTATTTACAGTAATTTTAGCTGGTTTTCCAAATGTGTAATCTCCTATTGTCATTACTGTTAATCCATTTAGTTCTCCTACTAAAGAACCTTTTGTGTTTATTAAAAGAGTATTTTCTTTTATCATTTCAACATATTTTTCATCGTATTTTTTTATTCTATCTATTCTTTCACTTAATGCTTTATCAACATATTCTTCTGTTACTATTTTGCTTTTTCCAATTTTTGCCCAAGTACATGCTTCCCCAACAACCTGTGCTATGTCTGTAAATCGAGTTGATAATTTTCCTTTTTCTCCTGCTATTCTTGATGCATATTCTACTACTCTTGCCATTGCGGTTTTGTCTAATGGTAGTAATTCCTCTTGTTCACAAAATGTGTGTACAAATCTTGCTAATTTATTAACATTTTCTTCATTTATTGGAGCAGTTTCTTCAAATTCTACTTTGATTTTAAATAATTTTCTGAAGTCTGCATCCATTGATAATAATGTATGATAAATATTAGAATTTCCTATAAGTATAACCTTTAAATCAAGTGGAATTGGTTCTGGTTTTAATGATATCATTGCCATTGATGTACGTTGTTCCATTGCATTATCTATACTTAGTTCTTTTACTCTTAATACTCTTTTTAATTCTTCATAACATGCTGGATTTGCTAATAAATCTTTAGCTTGAAAAATTATATATCCTCCATTTGCTTGTTGCATTAATCCCGGTTTTAACATTGTAAAGTCTGTCTTTAATGCTCCATAATAGTTTTCATATTCTAATTTTCCAAATAAATTCTGATATGAATAGTTTGAATCCATTACAACTGGACATCCTTCTCTGTTACTATTGTCAATAAATAAATTTACTCTATAATTTAGGCATGGGTCTTGTATTCTATGTTGTGGTGGTATTGGCTGTTGTTGAGCATTATTCTGGTTCTTATCTTCTTCTAAAAAATATGATACATTTTTTAATACATCTTGCTTTACATCATTTAAAAATTGATTAATTTTTTTATTTCTTTTGTATTTAGATTTTATATAATTAATGTGTGCATTAACTGTTAATAGTGCTATATTTGATTGCCATTCTGATACTTTTTTGTCTGATTGTCTTTCTATTTGTTTTATTTCACTTATTGCATCCATTATTTGTTGTTGCACTATTACTGATTTTTCTTCATATACTTGTTTTACTTCTTCATCTAATTTTTCAAATTCTTCTTCTGGTACTACTTTTCCTTCTATTACTGGCATCATGTATATTCCATTTTGTGCTGATTTTACTTGGAATCCATGTTTTTGTGAATTTTCATTTAACTTTGTTAAAACTATTTCTCTTTTTTCTTCAAATTCTTTTTTTATTAATGCTTTTTCTTTTTCAAAATCATCTGCATTAAATGTTTTTTTGATGTCTTTTTTTACTTCTTTTATAAATCCATCCATATTTTCTTTAAATTCTTTTCCTTGCCCTGCTGCAAGTGATACAGCAATAGGTTCATTTGGATTTTTAAAGTTATATATATAGCACCAGTCATTTGGAACTTTCTTTTTAGTAGAAATACTGTCTAAATAGTGTTTTGTATACATTGTTTTTCCTACTCCACTTGGTCCTTCTAGATATAAATTGTATCCTTTTATATTTACATTAACTCCGAATTCTAATGCTTTTATTCCTCTCTCTTGTCCTATTCCATCATTTATTGGTTCTAAATCTTTTGTTGTTTCAAATTTGAACATATTTTGATCACATATCATCTTTAAGTCTCTATAACTTAATTCATTTTTTTCTTTCATTTTTTCCTCCGTATACATTTTTATTTTGTCCCACTTTATCTATTTTATTTTATATTAGTTACTCTTTTTTGTAAAGGTATTTTTCGTATTTTTTTGTTGAAATTTTTGGAATATTTTTATTAAAAATCCATTAAAAAAACACATTCCAATTAGGAATGTGTCTCAGTATTAGAAGTTAGTCGTCTATCTCATATGTACCTGTAGCTCCCCAGGCCTCTTTAAATGTGCAATTATTTTCTTCTTGATATTTAACAACTTCTATGCAGCGAGCAATATACCAATAAATTATAGTTCCTAAACCAATAGAACCAAATATAGTGAATATCTGCTCTACATTACTCAAATTAATTTGTAATACTATTAAAATGATTGTTACAATCCCTGGCAACCATCCCAATACTACTGTCATTCTTATAACTTCTTTAATAGTCTCTGACTCCCGTAATCCTAATACTATCGCCTTTAAAATTTTTTTAATCATGTTGTCTCCTCCTTTTAGGCTTAAATACTTATTTATATATTTATATTATAACATAATGCTTCTTTTTTTGCAATTATGTTGCTTTGATTATCCATATCTTTTTGACTTTCTATTAAAATTATGTTAAAATTGACATAGGTGAAACGTAGCATTCCTCGTTACATCTGGAACTATTAACATTTTTTATAGGCGAATGCCAAGGAGGAAATACCAATGTCACAAGAAGAAATCATATCAAGAACTGGAAAACGTTTCTGGATAATGTTAGATGAATCAGAAGCTATTTTTTTTATAGCTAATGAACATCATTCTAATTTAGAAGCTCAGAACCGTTGCATAGAGGTCATGAAGCCTCTTAATTGGCAACGAACAGGTACTTTTAGAAAGCTTTTAATAAACGGGAAAAACCTAACCGGAATTGGTTATGAGGTTCCTGTTGATAATCCATTTGATTATCTATCAGAAGTTTTCTAGAAATTTTTAATTGTCGACAAAAGAGATGTCCAATGGACATCTCTTTCATTTTTTTATTATTCAGCTGTTGCTTCTGTTTTTGCTTCTTCAGCTACTGCTTCAACTTCTTTAGCAGGTTCTTCTTTAACTTCTTCTTTGATTGTTATCATTTTGTTTTCAATTCTAGCTCCAACCATTTCTTTAGTCTTAGAAGCTTTACCTGTTCTTTCTCTTAAATAGTAAAGTTTAGCTCTTCTAGCTTTACCAACTCTAACTACTTCTACTTTTTCTACTAATGGTGAATGGATTAAGAATGTTTTTTCTACACCTACACCGTAAGAGATTTTTCTTACTGTGAATGTTTCGTTAAGTCCTCCACCTTGTTTTTTAATTACAATTCCTTCAAATACTTGGATTCTTTCTTTGTTTCCTTCTTTAATTCTAACATGAACTCTAACTGTATTTCCAACTTTGATTTCTGGAATAGCATTTTTTAATTGTTCATATTCGATTGCTTTTATGACATCCATCGTATTTTACCTCCTTCTTTCTATATTTTCTATAATTTTTCTGTCTTCGTCTGACAATTTTACATTTTCTAAAAGTTCTGGTCTTTTTAGATATGTGTTTTTTAAAGCTTCACATCTTCTCCATTTATTTATATTTTCGTGGTGACCTGAAAGTAAAACTTCTGGAACGCTGACTCCATCAAAAATTTCTGGTCTTGTATATTGAGGATATTCAAGTATTCCTTGTGCAAATGATTCTTCTGATATTGAATCTTTGCTTAATACTCCATCTACATATCTACTTACACTATCTATTAACACCATTGCTGGAATTTCTCCACCTGTTAATACATAATCTCCTATAGATATTTCCTCATCTACAATTTTGTCAATTACCCTTTGGTCTATACCTTCATAATGTCCACAAAGGATTATAAGATGCTCTTCTTTACTTAATTGTTCTACCTTTTTTTGATTTAATACTTTTCCTTGTGGTGACATGTATATTACTTTTGCATTTGAGTCTTTTATTGATTCATATGCGTCATTTACTACATCTGCTTGCATTACCATGCCAGCTCCACCACCATATGGAGTGTCATCTACTTTTTTATGTTTGTTTTTTGAAAAATCTCTAATGTTTATTAAGTTTATATCTATTAGATTTTTTTCTTTTGCTCTTCCTATTATGCTTTGCTTTACTGGCTCAAACATTTCTGGAAAGAGTGTTAACACATCAAATTTCATAGTTCCTCCATTTTTAAATCAATCCTGGTATAAGATGAACTATAATTCTATCATCTAATTTGACTTCTTTTATTACTTCATCAATTCCTGGTAATAAAACTTGTTTTCCTAATTCATCTTTTACTACATATATGTCTTTACTTCCAGTGTTATAGATATCATCAACTTTTCCTAGTAATTTTCCATCATCAGTGTATACTTCTAATCCTATTAAGTCAGCTATAAAATATGTACCTTCTTCTAAAGGTATTGCATCTTCTCTGTCTATTTCGAGATATGCATTTTTTAATTTTTCAACTTCTTCTGGATTGTTTACACCTTCTAATTTTAATAATACCATATTTTTATGATATCTTACAGATTCTATTTTATATAGAGTTTCTGTTTTTTTGGTTTTGACATATACTTTTTTTAAATCGTCAAATCTTGTTATATCATCTGTAAAAGGAACTACTTTTGCTTCTCCTTTTATTCCAAATGTATTTACAATTTGACCTATTTCAAATCTTTTTTGCATTTTTGTACCATTCCTTTATCCAATAAATTCAACAGTTATTTTTTTATCTTTTCTATTTGCAACTGCTTTCATTACTGTTCTAATAGATTGTGCAATTTTGCCTTGTCTTCCGATTATTTTTCCCATATCTCCATCTGCAACTTTTACTTCGAAGATTATGTTTTTTTCACTTTCAACTTCTTTGATTTCTACTGAATCTTGGTCGTCTACTAAGTTTTTTATAATTGTTTCTAATACTTCTTTCATAGGATAACTCCTTTCTGAGTATTCTTTCAGCTAACTTTGCCTAAGCAAGATGGCTATTATTAAGAAAATTATGCATTTTTGATTAATGCTTTTACTGTGTCTGTTGGTTGTGCACCATTTTTAATCCATTGTTCTAATTTTTCTTTATCTAGAACTATTGTAGATGGTTTTGTCATTGGATCATAAGAACCAATTTTTTCGATGATTTTTCCATCTCTTGGAGATGTAGAATCAGCTACTACTATGTGATAGAAAGGAGCTTTTTTCTTTCCTTGTCTTTGTAATCTTATTTTTACCATTATTTTCACCTCCTGAATTAGAATATATATATAAATTTAAAAATTTAATAACTAATTAATTTAGATTTTGAAGTTTTTCAAATCTTTTGGATCCATATTTTCAATGTTTTTCATCATTTTTCTCATGCCACCTTTGTTTGATTTCATTTGTTTCATCATTTTTTGTGTCATTTCAAATGATTTCATAAATTTATTGACATCTTGCACTGTTGTTCCACTACCTTTTGCTATACGCAATCTTCTGCTTCCATTTAATATTTTTGGATTTCTTTTTTCTTTTTTGGTCATTGAACAAATCATTGCTTCTATTTTGTCAAATTCTTTGTCATCAATATTTAAATCTTTGACTTTGTTCATTCCTGGTAACATTTTTAATATTGATGAAAGTGAACCCATTTTCTTTACTTGTCTTATTTGTGCTAAATAGTCGTCTAAGTCTAATTCATTTTTTCTAAGTTGTTGTTCTAATTTTTCTGCATCTTCTTGACTTATTGCTTCTTCAGCTTTTTCTATTATTGAAAGTACATCTCCCATTCCTAATATTCTTGATGTCATTCTTTCTGGGTTAAATACTTCAATATCACTTAATTTTTCACCTGTTGCTGCAAATTTTATTGGCTTTCCTGTAACTTTTTTTACTGAAAGTGCTGCACCACCACGTGTATCACCATCTAATTTTGTTAATACTACTCCGTCTATTCCAACTGTTTCGTTAAATGTTTGTGCTATATTAACTGCATCTTGGCCTGTCATTGAGTCTACTACTAATAGTATCTCATGTGGCTTGATGTTTGTTTTTAGATTTTTTAGTTCTTGCATTAATTCGTCATCTATATGTAATCTACCTGCTGTATCTATTATTACTACATCATTCAATTTTGACATTGCTACACTCATTGCTTGTCTACTGATTTGTACAACGTCTTTTGAATTTTCGTTGCTGTATACTGGTATATTTAATTGTTTTCCTACAACTTCTAATTGTTTTATAGCTGCTGGCCTATATACATCACATGCAACTAGTAATGGTTTTTTTCCTTGCTTTCTTAATAAATTTGCAAGTTTTCCTGCTGTTGTTGTTTTTCCTGATCCTTGCAATCCGACTAACATGATTACTGTTGGTGGATTTGGTGTAAAGTTTATTTTACTTTCTGTTCCTCCTAATAGTTCTATCATTTCGTCTTTTACTATTTTTATTACTTGTTGCCCAGGTGTTAATGATTTCATTACATCTTGACCTAATGCTTTTTCTTGTATGCTATTAATGAATTCTTTTACAATTTTGTAATTTACATCTGCTTCAAGTAGTGCAAGTTTTACTTCTCTTAGCATTTCTTTTAAGTCTGATTCTGTTATTCTTGCTTTTCCTCTAAGTTTTCTTGTTATTTCTTGTAGTCTTGATGATAATCCTTCAAATGCCATAATACCATTCCTTTCTTTTGTTTATACTAAACAATTCAATTCTTTTTTTACTTCTTCTAATATATTTGTAACTTTTTTGTCTGATGAATCTTTTTGTATTTTGTTTAAGTTTACTAATATATGCTGTACTAGCTTTTCTTGATTAATTGTCTTTTTCATAAACAATAGCTTTTCTTCGTATTCGAAAAGTTTTTTCTCTCCTTTCTTGATGATGTCTCTTACTCCTTGTCTTGTTATTTCTTCATTTTCTGCAATTTCTGATAATGATAAGTCTTCATTGTAGTAGTAGTCTATTACTCTATATTGTTTTTCTGTTAATAGTTCTCCATAGATTTGTAATAACATACTTACTTCTACGTTTTTTTCCATATCATTACCTTCTTCCTTTTGTTATTACTTTTCCTTTTCACATAATAAAAAGGTGTAATGCTTATATACTTTACACCTTTTTTGTTGATTTGTCAAGTGTTTTGCCTAAATTTATAAAATCTCTGGATTTTCTTCAAATATTTTATGTGCAATATTATCATTCATTTCAAAAGGAACTACATATCCTTCTAGTTTATCAGCTTTTTGTCGTAATAATTCATTTTCTTGATTTACATATATCTTAGATTTTCCTTTACCATTTTTAGCTTCTTGCACTAAATTTAAAACTGGTGAATTTCCATCAAATGCAATTACTATTGATTTTCTTCTTTCAAAAATCTCATAATTAAAGCTTTTATATATTCCAAGTTCTTCTGTTTCAGGTGAAATACAAATTCCATCTACTTTTTCTTCTAGCAATCTGTTTTTTACTTTTTCAGTTACTACTTTAGGAACTATTGCATTAACTTCAATATTTTTATTCATTTCCTTTGCTATATCTACAACTGCTTTTTCATATCCTTGCATTTTGTGTCCAACTACCAAATATGCATTATTGCTATTTATGTTTCTTATGAATTCTCTTAATGCTTTTATTCCTTCTTCTGATGGTACTGTTTCTCTTCCTTTTGTATTGAAACTTCCTCCTGCTATTATTACTGGTACTTTGTCTGTTGGTAATTCTTTAATTTTATCTTTTAATTCTTTTTCTGTATCTAGATTATTTGAAATTCTAAGTTCTTCTTGTCCTTCTGTTTCTTTCATATTTTTTTCTTCCAATTCTAATACCGCTTCTTTTATTGTTCGACCATTTAAGAATTTTTCGAATTTCTTGCTCTTTTCTTTAAAATATTGCTCTCTATCTTCTATTATTTCTTTTTCTGTTTCTCTCATTTTGCTAAATTCTTTTTCTGTTAGTCCTAATAAGTTTTGTAGCGCTAATTGTTCATCTATTGTATCTGATCCATAAAATCCACATCCATCTGTTCCTTGTACACACTTTACTCCATTCTTTAGAAATGTTTTTAATGGGTGATTTGATAAATCGCTTAAATTATTTAATCTAACATTTGATGTTAGTTGAAATTCTATAACTACCCCATTTTCTTCCATTAATTCCATTAGCTCATGCCCTGCTTTACTTCTTAAGTCTTCTGAGTAAAGACCATGACCTATTCTACATCTTGGCATTTCTTCTCCTTCTTGTAATGATTCTTTTATACACATTATTGATTTTCTTACATTATCTCTTAAACTATCATTTTCTCCTGCATGTATTCTTATTGTAAACTCTTTATCTTCTTCATTTATATATTTTACAATTTCATTAATTGCTGGTTGCAAATCAGAAATGTCATTTATTTCTTCTCCTATAAAGTCACTTCCTACAACATATGGACTTTTTGCCACTGCTCTTAATACATTTACATTTTCTCTTAAATATGTGTTACTTGTTTTTTGGTCTTTTATTATTGTTAGTGGTATTCTTCTTATTCCTACTAGAAATCTTATTTTTACGCCTGTTTCTTTTTCTATTACTGGTAAAATTTCATGTATTTCTTCAAGTAGTTTTATTGCAGGTTCTCCTGTTTTAGCTAAATCCGTATCTGCTATCTCTACATATTGTATTCCTTGTCTTTGATATTCTCTTGCTGTCCATAATAACTTATCTTGTCTTAATGTATTGTTTTTATATGGACTGTCTGCTTTTTTGTCTTCTAGCATTTTTAGTACTGTTTTTACTATATCTGGTTCTGGAATTTTATTAATTTTGTTTTCTATTAATTTTATTTTTTCTGTAGATTCGATTCCTTTTGCAAATACATATCTATAAATATAGCATTTTTCTAGGTTTGTGAATACTGCTTGTCCATCTTTCATTATTGCAAGACTTGCTCTTATTTTGCTTATATTGTATTCTGCATTTTCTAAATTATTTAATATAAAGTCTGCAAAGTTTATAAAAGTATTATCATCTATTTTTCTTATTTTATATTTGCCAGTTAATGATGAATTTTCATATTGTTTTTCTATTTCTTTTCTTTGTTTGTAGATTTTATCTTCTTGTTCTTTACTTAATTTTAAATTTAACTTTTTGATATAATATAATGGATATCTTATTTGACGTGCTATCCCTAATGCTATTAGACAGTCTGGTGTTAAGTTTGCATTCATGTGTGTGTGCAAGTCTGTTCTAAATTTTGACTTTTTTAATATATATGTTTTTACTATTGTTTTTTCTATTGGTAATTTGTAATTTTTTGTTTGTGACATTAATGTTTTGGTTATTGCTGGTATTTTTGCTTTTATTTCTATTCTATCTTCAAATATGTTTGCTATTTTTATTCCACCTAATCTAAAGATATATACTTCTTCATTATCTCCATTTATACTTGCTGGTATTTTTCCTGTTATTATTTTCATGTCTTTTTCGTTTTTTACTGTTTCAACATTACATATCTTGGCTAAGTTTGTGATTAGGTTTCCTGAATTGTGGTTTGGTGTTTCTAGTATATATGTTATTTCGTCTTCTCCTGTTTTATTTAAGTTTACTATTATATCTTTTTCTTTGTCTAAATAGAATTTTTTTACCATCGTTCCTCTCCTTTTCTCTTCTAGAAATCTACGCCTTTCTGGCTTTTTTTCTTTTTACAAATATTAATCTATATTGTA